>CANFQR010000171.1 GCA_947449125.1 Bacteroidota bacterium
AGTTTATTATTTGCCAGGATATATTCCACCATCTTATCCCAACGAAATTGGAGGTTATAAGTTTAACAAACATGGGGCTTTTTTATTAAATAATGTGCATTATGGACCAAGCAACAAAGATTTGCTCGATAGTAGTTACATAAATGTATTTTACAGAAAAACACCTATCAAGCGCAAGGTGACAGAAAAACAGTTAGGAACCTTTGGAATTTCAAACATTGAACCCGATTTTTTTATTTTACCAAATCAGGTCAAAACATTTAAAACCCAAACAACCTTGTCGCAAGCAATTTCTTTACTGTCAATTAATCCACACATGCATTTAATTGGGAAAACATTTTGGGCTTTTGCTGTAAAAAAATCCGGCGACACAATTCCTTTAATAAAAATCAACAAATGGGATTTTAGATGGCAGTATTATTATACATTTAAACATCCCGTAAAGTTAGATGCCGGTAGTACAATTTCTGTTTATGGGACGTTTGATAATACAACAAGAAACCCAAACAATCCATTCAATCCACCAAGGCTCATTAATCAAGGCAATGGCATAGAAAGCATGAAAACCACAGAAGAAATGTTTCAGTTTATTTTTAATTACATGCCCTACATGAAGGGCGACGAATTAATAAATCTCGAACGGAAATTAAATTAATATAAATTTAGTTTTATTTAATAGCGCATCAAATTCTAACGTATTATTTTATTAAATTAGCCTAGCTTAATAAGTTTAAATAAATTAATAAAATTAAACAATTGAACATGAAAAAATTTACATTTGCAATACTATTCTTGTTTTGTATCAGTGCTGTTAAAGCGCAATCTACAGGCGACACAATTGTTGTAAAATCTTTTAAGTACGGTAGCACCACAAGGGATACCTTACTTAATTTTCCTAATAGTAATTTAACTTTTGAAAAAGTTATTTTAAAATATAATATGCGTTGCAAAAACGCTTTGGTTTCTACACAATCTGCTCCTAATCAAGGTTGCGGAGAATGGGATTATTCATGTAATACCTACATAGTTGATTCGTCAAAAATTGACAATTCCTTAAACACGGCGCCAAGTCAAATCATATCTAATTTTTCTGGTAGCATTTTTAATTATGTTACCTCGCCTATCTATGATATTTACAATTATAATCAAACCAACGTAACTTACAGTGTTATTTCCGAAAGTCAGTACACAGTAGGTACCGGATTTTCTGCAACACCAAATTTTTTGAAAGCAGATGAAAAATCATTTAAATCTCAAATACTTTTTACAGCTGCTGAACTAACTGCTGCGGGTTTTACAGCAGGAAACATTGATGGAATAATACTAAATGTTGCCAACACCGGCGGGAATGTAAATTTCTTTAAAGTTGGAGTTCAAAATGCTACAGTTAATGCACTTAGCACAACTTCTTTAACAACAACAGGGTTCGCAACTGTTTATAACAACAATTATTCTTTTGTTAGTGGTAACAACCGCATTCAGTTTCACACACCTTTTATGTGGAACGGAACCAGCAATGTTTTAATGGAATTTTCGTTTACAAATACTTCGCCTAGCAACCCAATAATTTTTAACGGCGCCACTACAGCATCTGTCATGTCTGTTTATTCAAAAAACAACTATGCCTTAGATTTTTCAGCATTAGGACGTGTAAATTTAAACACCTCCATGTTATCGAGTATAAATAACCAAATTTCGGTTACATTTTGGGCGCATGGTAATGCAGCTCAATTACCCGCAAATACAGTTTTAATAAGTGGAACTGGCAGCAATACAGCACAACGAAATTTAAATTTACATATGCCATGGAGCGATAACAATATTTATTTTGACTGTGGTTATAGTAACGGAGGGTACGACAGGATAAATAAAGTGGCTACTGCCGCCGAACAAGGTGGACAATGGAATCATTGGGCGTTTACTAAAAACGCAACTACCGGCGACATGAAAATTTATTTAAATGGTGCGCTTTGGCTTTCGGCAACAGCTAAAACAAAACCAATTTCAATTTTAAATTTAATTTTAGGCACAGATGAATCTTATTCGAATAATTATAAAGGAAAAATTAATGAATTAACTATTTGGGATAAAGAATTGGCTTTAAATGATATTCAAACATGGATGAATAAACCAATTGATGCCACACACCCATATTACTCCAATTTAAAGGCTTATTATAAAATGAATGAAGGGTTTGGTTTAAATATTACGGACTCTAAAAATTCATTAACAGCTACAGGTGTTAATTTGCAATGGACATACGACAGAGGCCATAATTTAAAACAGTTATTTTCTGAAACTAACTTAAGACCAAATGTTGTTTTTTTAAAGGGTAATTATTCTATTACAACAAATACAGTTACTACAAAAGATTCGGTTGCCAGGAACCCAAATATTGTGCAGCAGTATTCAATCACGTCAAATGCTACAGTAACTCCAATGACTAACGACCTTGTTGTTCTTGCATCAACAAGTAACTTATACGAAGCTTCTCCTAAAAAAATATTCGATGGCGATAATGGTTTATTAACCTCTACAATTTCTGTTGTTCCGCAGGGTTCAATAAATATTACAACGCTTAACTATTATAAGCGTTATCCATTTTTTAACGAAATAATGTCGTTTGTAACACCTTATGGTAAAGGTTTAGATCTTGGTCCAAAAGGAAAAACTTGGTATTATGATGTAACGGATTTTTCACCTTTGTTTAAAGGTTCTAAACGAATGGTAATGAGTCTGGGCGGAGAGAATCAGGAGCAAATGGATATTGATTTGATTTTTATTGTTGGTACGCCGCCTAGAAATGTTTTACAGTTTAATCAATTATGGCAAGGGGCAGCTGTAGCAGGGGGTGCCGGAATAGCCTCAATAAATAATGATACAAGATTTAATATATTAACAGTGCCAACTTTAAGTAACGGACAATCGTTTAAGTTGCGTTCAACAATCACAGGTCATGGGGCTCAGGGAGAATTTCATCAAAACGGCGGAGTAATTAACCATTATTTTAATGTTAATGGTGGAGCAAACGAATTTACTTGGCAAATTACCAAAGAGTGCTCAACAATTCCGGTTTATCCCCAAGGGGGCACTTGGTTATATGACAGGCAAGGCTGGTGCCCTGGTCAAACTAGTGTTTTAAAAGAATTAAATTTAACGCCGTTTATTACGCCCGGCTCTACGATAACATTAGATTATAATTGTTCAAATCCTTCAATTCCTACAGGCGATTACAGATATATTGTAGCAAATCAATTAATAACTTATGGAGGGCCTAATCATCAAATAGATGCGGCTATAGAAGAAGTGCTTGCACCAACCAACAAAATAGAACACTCCAGAACAAACCCTATTTGCGCTAATCCAGTTATTTTAGTAAGAAACACAGGCGCCAATGCTTTAACCAGTCTTGATATAGAATACTGGGTAAATAATGCTAGCACAAAACAAACCTACACTTGGACAGGAAATTTAGCATCCATGGATACTACAAGAATAACCTTACCAATTGCTGCAATATGGCTTTCAGGTATTCAAACAAGCGGTAATAAGTTTAATGTAGAAATAGTAAAAGCAAATTCAGTTACCGACGATTATTCGTATAACAACCGATACAGTTCTGATTTTGTTGTGCCTGGAGTAGTTCCAAGTCATTTTTCAATAGAGTTTAAAACAAATAATTTACCAACCTATAATAACTACAAAATTGTTGACGAAAATGGAACCATTGTTGGGTCAAGTAATTTTACAGATGCAAATACAATTTATGAAGACTATTATATTTTAAATGGTTGTTATAAATTAATTGTAGAAGATTTAGGAGGCGACGGATTATCTTGGTGGGCTAACACCTCGCAAGGGGTTGGTTACGTTAGATTAAAAGATAATTTTGCCGTTGTAATAAAAACTTTTCAGCCTGATTTTGGAAGCAGATTTGAATACAGTTTTACTACAGACGGTGCCTTATCAATCGAAAAAAATCAATTAGACGCAGGAATAAATTTATATCCAAACCCTGCTCAAAATAAATTTGTTCTTGAAGGTGCCGAATTGGAAGGCGCAAATGTTTACATAACCGATTTATTGGGAAGAAACATATTTGTTCCGGTAAGTAAAACCAATAATAAACTTGAATTTAATACCTCCTCGTTAAAATCAGGCATGTACATGGTTAACATTACAAAAGACAACAATAAGACAACCAAAAAAATTATTGTTAATCAATAGTAGGATTTTGTTTTGTAAAGCGGATACAATGAAAATTGTATCCGCTTATTATTTTGGGTAATTATTAAACTAATAATTAATTATTCAGAGTGCTTCTTTATAAAGTTTGCCAATAGTATTTTACAGCGTCTTCGTTTTTATTGAAACTATATTTGTTTTGTATTTTTTAATTTTAGTTTCTGTCACTTCGAGCGAAGTCGAGAAGTGATGATATAACAGGTCTAGACTTTGTTCGTTCTTAAGCCAAAAAAAGGAAACTCATGTATGAAATAGCATTTTAAGTTTTTTTAGTCAATTTTTTATAAATGATAGGTTGTGTCACTTCGAGCGAAGTCGAGAAGTGATGATAAAATTGGTTTTGATTTGGTATATACTGTTCTCGACTTCGCTCGAACTGACATTTATATCTGAATACAGGTCGATTCAATGTCCATAAAGAGGTCATTCTAAGCCTGACCCGGAATCTTAGTTCTTAATTATATAGCAGTCATCCCAAACTTGATTTGGAATCTCAGTACTAAACTTAATACTAGTTTTAACTTATGTTTTTTAGTGCTGAGATGCTGAATCGAGTTCAGCATGAC
>CANFQR010000172.1 GCA_947449125.1 Bacteroidota bacterium
AAAACATGCCTTTGCCTATATGGTTTTATTTATTGGTGTTGGCATGCTTATTTTATGGGAAATATGGTATTCTGTAATTATTCTAACAGCAACTGTTTTAAGTAATCTAATTTTCTACAAAATAAATAGTCAGTTAAGCATACAGGAATTTTTAATTAATGGGGGCTTGCTCATTTTAACTGTTTCTGTTTTTAGTGTTTTTATGATAAGATCGAGATACCGATTAACATACAATGAAATTAAAAGCCGACTGGAATTGAAAAAATCCAAAGAAATTATTGAAGAAAAACACATGGAAGTTGTTCACCAAAAAAAAGAAATAACAGATTCTATAAACTACGCCCGAAACATCCAAAAATCTTTAATACCAGATGAAAAACAATTTAATAGTTTTTTTAAAGACAGTTTTGTATTATTTAAACCTAAAGATATTGTTAGTGGAGATTTTTACTGGATAACCGAAAAAAACAACCATGTATTTTATGCCACCGCCGATTGCACTGGCCATGGTGTACCGGGAGGATTTATGACAATGCTTGGCTTAACATTTCTGAATGACATTATTGAATCAAAAGGAATCACAAACCCTTCCGAAATTTTAAATTTATTACGCGATAAAATAATCAATACTTTAAAACAAACCGGAAAAATTGGCGATAGTAAAGATGGCATGGATATAACCCTTTGCTGCATTAATAAAAATAATAACGAATTACATTTCGCAGCAGCAAATAACCCTTTATATATTGTGAAAAACCCAGGCAAAACCAATACCGAATTAATTATTTGTAAGGCAGATAAACAACCCTGCGGGTTCTATCATGATATTAAATCATTTACAAATTTTAAAATAGAATTAAGTAAGGGTGATTGTATTTATTCGTTTTCTGATGGTTTTGCCGACCAGTTTGGTGGACCAAATGGAAAAAAATACCTATACAAAAATTTTAAAGAAATAATTTTTGAAAATGCACATTTAAGTTTTGCTGAACAAAAAAATAAACTAAATGCCTCTTTTCAAAATTGGCTGGGAAATCAAGAACAAATAGATGATGTTTTGGTAATTGGTGTAAAAGTATAAAAATTGATTTTTTACTTATAAAACAACCATTTCCCTATTTCCTTCCAGCTTGTTTTTTTACCATACATTAAAATACCTGTCCTGTAGATTTTTCCGGCAAGCCAGGTTGTAAACACAAATGATATATATAAAACACTTAATGATAAAGCCAGTTCCCACAATGGCACACCGTTAGTAATTCTCGACATCATAACAATAGGCGATGTAAACGGAATTATTGAGCCCCAAAAAACAATAGTTGAATCCGGGTCGAGCATTGTCTTTGATGCTATAAAATAGCCAACCATCAAAGAAATCATTATTGGTGTTGTAAACTGCTGCGAGTCAGACTCTGAATCAACAGCCGAACCTATTGCAGCCATAAGAGAACTGTAAAATAAATAACCGCCTATAAAATAAAGTATAAAACAAATAATTACTTCTAAATAATCTATTTTCTGTATTTTTTTAAGTAAATCAAATAACTCCAATTTATCATCAAATTTTTCAAGTTCACTAAAATCAACATTCGTTCCATTTTTTTTAACTAATTCTTGTTGCGTTTCAAAGACCTTTAGCTGCGATGAAATATCTTTTAAAAAAATAGCAGACAATGCTGTTGTAAGAATAAAAGTAATTAGGCCCATAATTATAAACTGAATAGTTCCTAAAACAGCAACACCAATTATTTTACCCAACATTAGTTCAAATGGTTTTACAGAAGAAACAATTAATTCAACAATCCGATTTGTTTTTTCTTCCATCACACTTCTAAATACCATCATTCCATACATTGAAATAAAGAAAAACATTAAGGCGCCGGTTAAAAAACCGAATAATGCAAAACTTGATTGTTCTTCTGTATTCCCTTTATCATTTACTTTTTCTAAAATTAATTTTACATTTTGTTTAGAATTTGAAATTATTTTTGGATCTATGTTATTGGCTTTAAGTTTATTTTCATAAATAATTTTCTCGAGTTGATCTTTAATAAAAGTTTGAAATCCGAATCCAGGCGATTTTTTATAAAACAACTTTATAGCACCGGCACCTCCTTCAATAATAGTAGGAGATATCCAAAGTACACAAGAATATCCTTTTTGCGAAAACTCTGAAACCGCGTTTTTTAAATCTTGGTTGGAATATGACAACGTAATGTAATCGTTGCCGCTTAATTTATCTTTAAACAATTTTGAATCATCAATTACCAAAACATTTTGTTCAGTTTTTTCTGATTGCGACATTTTTATCATAAATGCCAAAAAGCCCGTAATTAAAAGCGGAGCTAGTATGGTCATTATTATAAATGTTTTATTGGTAAGCTTTGATTTTATTTCTCTGCCAATTATTAATCGGATTTTTCTCATGATAATTAAAATTCTTATTCTGTATAATTACTTTTTGTACCGGTAATTTCGTTACCCTGATTTACTTTCATAATAAAAATATCATTCATACTTGGTATTACTTCATTAAATGAATGAATTTCACAAGTTGGTAAAACAGCTTGTAGCAATTGTGAGCCTGTAACACCATTAGCCAATTTTAAAGTTATTGTATGAACATCGTCTTCGGTATGTTTATTAAGAATTTCGCCGCCTGCCCATAAGGTATTTGTAAAGCCTAATAAATTACCTTTAAACGAAACAGTAAACGTATTTGTTCTGAAATTTTTTCTAATTTCTTTAACAGAGCCTTCTAAAATTTTTTCTGATTTATTAATTAAGGCAATACTGTCACAAAGTTCTTCAACGCTACCCATATTGTGAGTTGAAAAAATTATTGTTGCTCCGTTTTTTTTCAGCTCAAGAATTTCATTTTTAATTAACTGAGCATTTATAGGATCAAAACCACTAAACGGTTCGTCTAAAATTAAAAGTTCGGGATTATGAATTACTGTAACAATAAACTGAACCTTTTGCTGCATGCCTTTACTTAACTCTTCTATTTTCTTTTTCCACCAGTTTTGCATTTCAAACTTTTCAAACCAATAGGTTAAACGTTTTTTTGCGTCGGCTTTACTTAATCCTTTTAACTGAGCCAAATACAAAACCTGATCACCTACCGACATTTTTTTGTATAGGCCTCTCTCTTCTGGCAAATAACCTATTCTTTCAACGTGATTAGAATTTAGTTTTTCACCTTTAAAAATAATTTCACCACTGTCAGGTCCGGTAATTTGATTAATTATTCTGATTAATGATGTTTTACCCGCACCATTTGGTCCAAGTAACCCGAAGATAGAATTTTGGGCAATATTAATTGAAACGTCATTTAGAGCAGCATGATTGCTGTATTTTTTGGAAACATTTTTTATTTGAAGAATATCAGGCATCAGTGATTTTGTTTTTTGATTATATAAAAGCTAACTAAATTTAATTAAAAAATCAGTCATCAACTTCAGTAACACCGCCGCTAACCACAAATTTCATGGTATCTGCAGCATCTGCATTTAAAAAAGTTATATTTTTAACAGGTACAATAATTAATTTTCCTGAAAGTGAATAAGATAAGGGCAAATAAACTGCAACTTTATCTTTTATCTGAAAATCTTTTAAATCTTCTTGTGTAACAAATCCTATCTCTTCAATTTCGGAATGCGGATTGGTAAGTACTAATACAGGTTTGTTAAAACGTTTTTTATTGCCAACAAACGCGTTGGTAAAATCTTTTACTGGCGAATATATATGGCGAATAAAAGGTGCGTGTTCTAATTTATCTTCAATAAAACCAAAAAACTTTTTAAACACATAAGACGAAGCGAGCAAACCTAAAATTGCAATAAAACTTAAAGTTAAAATTAATCCTAATCCTGTATTTAATAGCGTATTATCACTAAAACCAATGAAAGAAAATAAACCCGCAAAAAAATCAAATAGTTTGGTAATAATAGCCAGGGTTATAATTAATGGAATAAATAATATTAAACCCTGAATGAAATATGAAATAAATTGTTTCATCTTAAATTTTTTACAAATTTAGTTTAAAAACCTATTTCAATTTATAAAATAAATACGTTTAACGTTTTGATTGTATTTAATACTGAGCAATTAAATTTTAAACATTACTAATAAATTTTAATTTTATAGGTGTAACTTGCCTCTTGAGATTACCAAACAATTAACAGGTTTATTAAATTAAAATGAAAAAATTATTATACGTCTTACCATTTATCTTATTATTCTCTTGTGCAGTTCAAAAAAGAAAATACATGAAGGGATTTTATGTAGGTAATCATAAAACATTTCAAAAATCTAAAGACTACAAGTATTTTAATACTATTCAAACTAATGCTAGAACTAATTTTTCTTTAACGAAAAACAAAAATGAATGTGATAACTGCAACCTAGAAGCTTCTGCGAACAATAAAATTACACCAATTACAAAATCCTACATTTTTAGTTTACCCAAAGATTCAGCTTGTGATATGGTTATTTTTAATAATGGTAATGAGGTTAGCGCAAAAGTTTTAGAAATCACTTCTATAGAAGTAAAATACAAAAAATGTGAGTTTGCTGATGGTCCACTATATGTTGCAAATAAAACTGATATTTTTATGATTAAATACGCTAATGGTTTAAAAGATGTTTTTAAATCAAGTGAGAAATTGGATTACCATGTTCAAAATTCAAATAGCAAAAAAACATCAACTACGAATTATAAAAAGAAAATACAACCTCTCTCAATTTTATCGGTTGTATTTGGCGCATTAGGAATTTGGCC
>CANFQR010000173.1 GCA_947449125.1 Bacteroidota bacterium
AGAAGTGTTGGCGGAAATCCTTTATTTATAGAGAAAGGAAAGGGCTCTCATATATGGGATGTAGATGGAAACGAGTATATAGATTATTGTTGTAGTTGGGGACCATTAATTTTAGGTCACGCCAATGAAAAAGTATTAAGTGCAGTTGATAAAACAATGCGTAACGGAACCTCATTTGGAGCTCCAACTAAATTAGAAAATGAATTGGCTGAATTAATCTTAACATTTAATAACTATATTCAAAAAATTCGATTTGTTAGTAGTGGTACCGAGGCTGTTATGAGCGCTATTCGCTTGGCAAGAGGTTACACAAAGCGCAATAAAATATTAAAGTTTGAAGGATGTTACCACGGGCATGTTGATTCGCTTTTGGTTAAAGCAGGTAGCGGATTAGTTACCTTTGGTAATTCTAGCAGCGCTGGTGTTCCTGAAAGTTTTGTTAATGAAACCATTTCTGTTCCATTGCATAATATAGATGCTGTAAAAGAAGCGTTTCAGAAATTTGATAATCAAATAGCCTGTGTTATTATTGAGCCAATTCCTGCAAATAATGGATTGCTTTTACAAGGAAAAGATTTTTTAGAGTTTTTAAGGGAAATTTGTACAAAAAATAATACGTTGTTAATTTTTGATGAAGTAATAAGTGGTTTCAGATTTTGTTTCTGTGGCGCTGCCGGTTTATATAATATTCAGCCGGATATTGTTACTTATGGTAAAATAATTGGAGGCGGTTTTCCGGTTGGTGCTTATGGCGCAAGCAAACAAATAATGGATTGTGTTTCTCCTGAAGGCCCTGTTTATCAGGCAGGAACATTAAGTGGTAATCCGGTAGCCATGAGTGCTGGTATTGCGCAATTAACTGAATGTTTAACTCCAAATTTTTATCAAGACCTAGAAGCGAAAACAAAATATTTAATTGACGGAATAAATAAAATTAATCCATTTAAATTATTTAAGCTATTTCATTTAGGTTCGGTTTTTTGGATTGCTTTTACCGAAAAGAATAACATAAATAATGCAGATGAAATTGATGCAAATAGTATGCATTATTTTAAAACCCTTTATCATGCATTATTGGAAAATGGAGTTTATCTTGGTCCAAGTGGCTATGAGGTAGGTTTAGTGAGTCAGGCGCATAGTTACGCTGATTTAGATAAAACAATTTTGGCGTTTGAAAATAGTTTGAAAAAATTACATTAATTTTAATATATGAAAACTGTAGATTCTATAAATTTTAAAAATAAACGAGCTCTTGTGCGTGTAGATTTTAACGTGCCTTTGAACGAAAAATATGAAGTTACTGATTCTACCAGAATAAAAGCAGCTATACCAACTTTAAAAAAAATATTAAATGATGGAGGTAGTATAGTTTTAATGAGTCACCTGGGCAGACCTAAGGATGGGCCTTCTGATAAGTATTCTTTAAAACATATAGTTTCTGAATTAAGTAAACAGTTAGGCGTAAACGTGTTATTTGATGATAACTGTATAGGTGAAAATGCATTTTCAAAATCAGCGGCATTAAAAAATGGTGAAGTTTTACTACTTGAAAATTTAAGATTTTATAAAGAAGAAGAAAAAGGAGATGAAGCATTTGCAAAAAAATTAAGTCAACATGGTCAAATTTATGTTAACGATGCTTTTGGTACAGCTCATCGTGCGCATTCATCAACAGCAGTAATAGCAAAATTTTTTGAATCTGATTCAAAATGTTTTGGCTATGTAATGGCAGGAGAAGTAGCCAGCATTGATAAAGTTTTAAATCAAACACAAAAACCATTTACAGCTATAGTTGGCGGAGCTAAAGTGAGCGATAAAATTTTGATAATAGAACAACTGATAAATAAAGCCGATAATATTTTAATTGGCGGTGGCATGGCTTTTACTTTTGTTAAGGCAATGGGTGGCCAAATTGGAAAATCTTTGTGTGAGGATGATAGACTCGACGTCGCAAATGAACTTATAAAAAAGGCAAAAGCCAAAGGTGTAAATTTATGCATCCCTGTTGATGCTATTGTTGCAGACAATTTTTCAAACGATGCCAATAAAAATCATGTTGATATTTCTAAAATTCCTGATGGTTGGATGGGTTTGGATATTGGTAATGAGACAATAAAAATATTTGGTGATATCATAAAAAATTCAAAAACAATTTTGTGGAATGGCCCAATGGGTGTTTTTGAAATGAGCAGTTTCGAAAATGGAACTAAGCAAATTGCTTTTGACATTGTTGAAGCAACTAAACATGGTGCTTATACGTTAATAGGAGGAGGAGATAGTGTTGCAGCAATAAATAAATACAATTTGGCAGACAAGGTAAGCTATGTGAGTACCGGGGGCGGCGCATTATTAGAATATATAGAGCAAGGAACTTTACCTGGCGTTGAAGCCGTTAAATAAGTATGAAATTAGTAACGTATATTTTTTGTTTTTTCGCTTTGTTTTTTACTTCTTGTAAAAAAAATTATGTGTGTGAATGTAAAAATTCAAACGGAGCATACATTGCGGGAGAAACAGAGGGAACAAGAAATCAAGCAAAGAATTTTTGCCGAGATTTATCAACAAGCGATACAAAATGCAATATACAGCAATAAGATATGAATATACGAGTAGGTTTTGGTTATGATGTGCATCCCTTAGGGGATGGAAGAGAGTTATGGCTCGGTGGTGTTAAGTTAGAATTTGATAAAGGTTGTGTTGGGCATAGCGATGCCGATGTTTTGTTACATGCTATTTGCGATGCCTTGCTAGGTGCAGCCAATTTAAGAGATATAGGTTTTCACTTTCCAAATACTAACCCTAAGTATAAAGGAGCAGACAGCAAATTATTGCTGGCAGAAGTTGTTAAGTTATTAAAAGAAAACAACTATTATATTGGTAATATTGATGCAACACTTAGTTTAGAAAGCCCAAAAATAAATCCACATATTCAAAAAATGCAATCTGTTATAGCGCCTATATGTGAAGTCAGCACAAACGAAATTTCAATAAAGGCAACCACCAATGAGAAGTTAGGATATGTTGGTAGAGAAGAAGGTGTAAATGCCTATGCTGTTGCTTTAATTTACAAAAAGGGAGTTTAATGAGGTATTAAACAATTGTTAATATTAGTTGGATAATAATTCGGATTGTATAATTACTTAACTTCGAGACATGAGATTTACAGTTTTAATTACATTTTTCATTCTATTATTAAATAATTTATCAGCACAATCTTATAATTATTATTTCGGAAACCTACATTCTCATACTGCATTTAGTGATGGTAATAAAGATTCAGTAACCAGCGGTGTAAATAATCCTGCTGGCTCGTACACTTATGCTAAGTTGAGTCAGAATTTTAATTTTTTAGGAATTTCGGAACACAATCACTATTCAAGTAGTAAAAACCCTGGATTTAAAATTCAGAATTATCAACCCGGATTAGCTATGGCTAATAGCGCAAATCAAGATGGTACATTTTTATCGTTGTTTGGAATGGAGTGGGGTGTTTCTTCTTCATATAACGGACATTTAATAATTTATGGATTTAATGATTTAATTGGTTGGGAAACCTCTGTGCCAGGTGTAATTGGAAATAATTATAATGTGTTTAATGCTAAAACTGATTATGATGGAATTTTTAAAAAAGTAAAAAATAATCCAAATGCATTTTGTTATTTAGCACACCCAGGATTTAGTGATTATACGACTGACGGCACGTCGGCAACATCATTAGCTTATGCACCTTATAACCCAGCATACGATAGCGCCATAGTTGGAACTCCTTTAAGAAGCGGTTTGGCGTTTAGCACGTTTACTGATTATTCTGATTATCCTGCTGGAAATTATTTTTCATATTACAAAAAATTATTGTCGGTAGGCTATCATTTAGGAATAGGGTACGATCATGATAATCATTACACAACATTTGGCAGAAGCACAGCAGGTAGGCTTGTGGTTTTAATGCCTTCATTAACCAGAGCTAATTTAACCGCAGCAATGCAACAAATGCATTTTTATGGAAGCGATGACTGGAATGCCAAAATTGACTTTAATATTTCAGGAAACACGATGGGTTCTATTTTAACCGGTAGCAGTAATCCCGTAATTAATGTTATTCATAACGACATAGATGGCGAATTAGCTGATACAATTAAGATATGGAAAGGCATTAGCGGGAGTAATAACTATCCTCAAGTTGCTTATACTTCCTATAATAACAATACAGCAACCTATAACGATGTAACTCCTCTTTTGTCTGGCACTCAGTATTATTATTTTGCTGAAATAATACAAAGTGATGGTCAGTGGATTGTTACATCACCAATTTGGTATACCTATAATGATTCTTCATTAGGAATTAAAGAAACTAACAATGAATTTGAATTTAATTTTTTCCCAAATCCAGCTAAAAATAGTCTTTCCGTAAGTTTATCCAATTGCGATGATTATAAAATATCATTGATAGATATAACCGGAAGGTTAGTTAGCGAAAATTATTTTTACGATAAATATTTAACAATTGATTTAAAAAATCTAAACCAAGGTGTTTATAGGATGGAAATTAGAAATAAAACTTCGGTTAAGTATAAACGAATAATACTTGAATAAATTTTAGCAGGAGGCTCTTCTTAACCTGTCGTTTATTGCTCTGCCGAGATCAACTTCCGGAAGTTTTCCACAAACTACAATTTCAGATTCGCATTCGTCAGCCAAACGCAAATAATTAAATAGATTAATGGCAGCTTCGCTCATGTTTTTATTTTCAGATAAATTAAAAACT
>CANFQR010000174.1 GCA_947449125.1 Bacteroidota bacterium
CAAGATGCCGGAGACGCAAACATGAAAGAATTAGCTGGTTATATTGCCGATGGGGCTATGGCTTTTTTAAAAGCAGAATGGAAAGTCTTAAGCATATTTGTTGTATTTGCAGCAGCACTTTTGGCTTATTCAGGTACAGTGCATAAAATTGGCGAAAGAGAACTTCACTCAAGTTGGGTAATTTCAATTTCCTTTATTATTGGTGCTGTGTTTTCAGCAATGGCCGGGTATATAGGAATGAAAGTTGCTACAAAAGCTAATGTGCGCACTACCCAGGCAGCTCGCACAAGTTTAAAACAAGCTTTAAAAGTTTCCTTTACTGGCGGTACGGTTATGGGATTAGGTGTAGCCGGCTTAGCAATTTTTGGTTTAGGTGGTTTATTCATAGTATTCTTAAAAATGTTTAATGTGGTTGAAGTAAATAGCGACCAAATGAAAACGGCTATAGAGGTATTAACAGGTTTCTCGCTGGGCGCAGAATCAATCGCATTATTTGCGCGTGTTGGTGGCGGTATTTACACAAAGGCTGCCGATGTTGGCGCCGATTTAGTTGGTAAAGTTGAAGCTGGTATTCCTGAAGACGATGTGCGTAATCCAGCTACAATTGCTGATAACGTAGGTGATAACGTTGGTGATGTTGCGGGTATGGGTGCCGATTTGTTTGGATCTTATGTGGCTACAATTTTGGCTACCATGGTTTTGGGTCAGGAAATCTCTGTTACAGATAATTTTGGCGGAATGTCTCCAATATTATTGCCAATGGTAATATGTGGTTTAGGAATTGTTTTCTCAATAGTAGGTACCTGGTTTGTTACAGTTAAAGATGAAAAATCGAATGTTCAAAATGCATTAAATTTAGGTAATTGGATGTCAATGGGTCTTACCGTAATTGCATCTTATTTTGTTGTAAACTGGATGTTACCTGAAGGCACAATTTCTCTTCGCGGCATTGAATTTACGAGAACTGGTGTATTTGGCGCCATACTGGTTGGTACAGTAGTTGGAGCTATTATGAGTATAGTAACTGAGTATTATACAGCAATGGGTAAAGCTCCGGTTAATTCAATTATTCAACAATCTTCTACAGGTCATGCTACTAATATTATTGGCGGTTTATCAGTAGGTATGAAATCTACTGTTATTCCTATTTTAACTTTAGCTGGTGGTATTATGGGTTCATATTACTGTGCTGGTTTATATGGTGTAGCTATTGCTGCAGCAGGTATGATGGCAACAACAGCTATGCAATTAGCAATTGATGCTTTTGGACCAATTGCAGATAATGCAGGCGGTATTGCAGAAATGAGTCAATTACCTCCTGAAGTTCGTGAACGTACAGATAATTTAGATGCTGTTGGTAATACAACAGCCGCCACAGGAAAAGGCTTTGCTATTGCTTCTGCTGCATTAACTTCATTGGCCTTATTTGCTGCATTTGTGGGTATTGCAGGTATTGACGCTATTGATATTTATAAAGCGCCAGTTTTAGCAGGTTTATTTGTAGGCGGAATGATTCCTTTTATTTTCTCTGCTTTGTGTATTCAGGCTGTGGGCCGCGCTGCTATGGACATGGTACAAGAGGTTCGTCGCCAATTTCGCGATATTCCGGGAATTATGGAATATAAAGCAAAACCAGAATATGAAAAATGTGTAGCTATTTCTACGAAAGCATCTATCCGCGAAATGATGCTGCCGGGCGGGATTGCATTAATTACTCCTGTTATTGTTGGTTTTATTTGGGGACCAGAAGTGTTAGGCGGCTTATTGGCAGGTGTTACCGTATCAGGTGTATTGATGGGTATATTCCAATCAAATGCCGGTGGTGCTTGGGATAACGCTAAGAAATCTTTCGAAAAGGGTGTGTTAATTAACGGCGAGATGTTTTATAAAAAATCTGAACCCCATAAAGCATCTGTAACCGGAGATACAGTTGGCGATCCATTTAAAGATACTTCAGGACCATCCATGAATATATTAATTAAATTAATGTCAATCGTTTCTTTGGTTATTGCTCCTTACATTGTTGGTATCGGTTCAACAGATAAATCTGAAGCCTGCTGCATGAAAGAAGAAATAATAAAATGCAACATTAACGGAGAGGAATATAATTGCAGTAGTAAAGAAGAATGCGATTCAATTATGAACGCGACTAAAAAAGATATTTCTGAATTGTCAGGATTATACAATGTAGATGGTGCTCACAGTTCATTGGGCTTTAGTATAGAGCATTTAATAGCTGATACAAAAGGTTCTATTACAATTGATAGTGGGTATGTAAACATAGATGCCGCATCGGGACCAAAAATCTTTATGCAATTAGATATGACTACAATCAATACTCAATACAGTATGCGTGATGGTCATTTAAAAGACAAGGAAGAGTTTTTTAATGTAAATAAATTTAAAACAGCAACCTTTGAAGCAACCGAGGTTTCTAAAAATGCTGAATTAGGTGAGTTTGCTTATATTGCAAAAGGCAAATTAACCATAAAAGGGATTTCAAAAGAAACAGATTTATTTTTTAATTATGTTGGAAAGAAAGTTGTTGAAGAATACAAAGTTGATGTTGCCGGTTTTGAAGGCAAATTAAACGTTTCTTGCAAAGACTTTGCTATTGGAATGGGCGGAACGGCTAAGGTTGAGTTTACCATTGAAGCTGCAAAACCAACCAATTAATAGTAATTTTTTAAAAAATTTAAAAGCCTGTTTACGTCTAGTATACAGGCTTTTTTTTAATAGTCTAAATTTACGAATTAGTAAAATAAAAATTCAAACAAATTAAAAAAAGTAAAGACCTAAACAAAAAAGCTATAAAAATCAATAATTTGAACAAATGAACTTTTTAATAAAAATTAAAAATGACTTAATAAATAGGTTAAATGAGAGCGATAGCTTTGAAAAAATTATAGGTATTGGATTTGCTCTTTTCGTTATATTAATTGGAATATTTGTTCCTGATGAACAGCGACATGCATACTCAAAATACATAAATTTTTTTGGTATAATTATATTGCTTATAATATCTGAACGAGCTAAAAAAGCAAAGAAAAATATAACTGAACAAAAAAGGATAATAGAAAATCAAAAACATTTAGTTGAAGAAAAGAACAGAGAAATTCTTGATAGTATTGAATATGCATTGCGAATTCAAACTGCTATTCTTCCACCACAAAAAATAGTAAAAAAGTATTTAGAAAATTCCTTTATACTATATAAACCAAAAGACATTGTAGCAGGCGATTTTTATTGGATGGAAACATTTGAAGACTTAATTTTATTTGCAGCTTGTGATTGCACAGGTCACGGTGTTCCAGGAGCAATGGTATCGGTAGTTTGCTACAATGCGCTTAATAGATCGGTGAGGGAATTTGGGTTAAAACAACCCTCTAAGATTCTTGATAAAACTGCGGAAATTGTTATAGAAAGCTTTTCCAAAAGTGAGGAAGAAATTAAAGATGGAATGGATATTTCGCTGTGTGCCTATAATATCAAAACAAAACAGTTAGAATGGTCGGGAGCTAATAATCCCCTTTGGCTTTTGCAAAGCGGAGAATTTAAAGAAACTAAAGCCAATAAACAACCAATTGGAAGAAATGAAAATTGTAAGCCATTTACCAATTATCAATTTGATTTGAAAACCGGAGATGTTATTTACCTTTTCACTGATGGTTATGCAGACCAGTTTGGTGGAGAAGCAGGGAAAAAGAAATTGACAAAAAAACGTTTTAAAGAGCAATTATTATCTATTCAAAATTTATCAATGGAAGAACAAGGAAGGACACTCGACAAATTTATTGTTAATTACAGGAGAGAGATAGAACAAATTGATGATATACTTGTAATGGCTGTTAAAGTATAATTTATTATAATGTTTTCTCTAATTAAAACAATGTAAGTTCATTAATGCAGTTAAATAATTAGCTATATAATCTAAATAAAATTTAAAATATTGAAGCCTGTTTACGAATTGTATGCGGGTTTTTTTATTAAAAATATCGTTACTTTTATAAGAAACAATCTTAATCATTTCATGAAAATAGTAACTTATAACGTTAATGGAATACGCGCAGCAATGAGCAAAGGTCTTATTGAGTGGATTAAACAGGTAAACCCCGATGTGTTGTGCGTACAAGAAATAAAAGCAAACCCCGAGCAAGTTGGTGTTTTTGAGTTTGAAGAATTAGGATATCATCATTACTGGTATCCTGCTCAAAAAAAAGGGTACAGCGGAGTTGCTATTTTTTCGAAAACAAAACCTAACAATGTGTCTTATGGTTGTGGTATCAAAGAATATGACGACGAAGGAAGAATTTTACGAGCCGATTTTGAAAATGTATCTGTTATGAGTGTTTATCATCCTAGCGGCAGCAGCGGCGATTTGCGTCAGGAATTTAAAATGAAATGGCTCGCCGACTTTCAAAATTACATTCATGAATTAAAAAAATCGCATTCAAAACTTGTATTAAGTGGCGACTTTAACATATGCCATAAACCTATAGATATTCATAATCCAAAATCAAATGCCAATACAAGCGGTTTTTTACCCGAAGAACGCGAGTGGATGGAACAGTTTATTAATTCAGGATTTATCGATTCGTTTAGACATTTTAATAACGAGCCTCATCAATATAGTTGGTGGAGTTATAGAGCTGGAGCAAGATCAAAAAATTTAGGTTGGCGAATAGATTATAATTTAACAACCGAAAACTTAAAACATCACCTTAAAAATTCTCTGATAATGCCGGATGCTATGCATAGTGAC
>CANFQR010000175.1 GCA_947449125.1 Bacteroidota bacterium
AAGGTTATGCCGACAGACAAATAGCACATCTTTTAAGATGCCTTGAAAGCGAGCTATATAACAAACGAAATGAATTTGGTATTAACAGAGTATTTAAATTAGTAGATACCTGTGCCGCAGAATTTGAAGCAAAAACACCCTACTACTACTCTACTTTTGAGGATGAAAATGAAAGTATTCGGACTGAAAAAAAGAAAGTGGTTATTTTAGGTAGTGGTCCAAATCGCATAGGTCAAGGCATTGAATTTGATTACAGTTGTGTTCATGGTGTTTTGGCCGCTAAAGAAATGGGTTACGAAACCATTATGATTAACTGCAATCCGGAAACAGTGAGTACTGATTTTAGTACCGCAGATAAATTATATTTTGAACCCGTATTTTGGGAGCATATATACGACATCATTCTGCACGAAAAACCCGAAGGTGTTATTGTTCAATTAGGTGGTCAAACAGCATTAAAACTTGCCGAAAAACTGGAAAGATACGGCATAAAGATTATCGGAACAGACTTTAAATCTTTAGATTTAGCCGAAGACAGAGGAAGCTTTTCAAACCTATTAAGAGAAAATAATATTCCATATCCAAAATTTGGTGTTATTAAAGATGCTGAAGAAGGTATAGAACTTTCAAAATCACTAGGGTTTCCATTGTTGGTTAGACCTAGTTATGTATTAGGTGGTCAGAGCATGAAAATTGTTATCAATGAAGAAGAACTTGAACAGCACATTGTAAAATTATTAAATGATTTACCAGACAATAAAGTACTCCTCGATCATTTCCTAGAAGGAGCTATTGAAGCAGAATCGGATTCAATTTGTGACGGAGAAAATGTTCACATTATAGGCATTATGGAACATATTGAACCAGCTGGTATTCATAGTGGAGATAGCTATGCCGTTTTACCTCCATTTGATTTGAGCGAAAATGTATTAAAGCAAATTGAAGAACATACCCGAAAAATTGCATTGGCACTTAACACAGTTGGCTTGTTAAATATTCAATTTGCAATTAAAAACGAAACTGTATACATCATTGAAGCTAATCCACGTGCAAGCAGAACTGTTCCTTTTATTGCAAAAGCATACGGCGAGCCTTATGTAAATTATGCCACAAAAGTAATGTTGGGCGCAAAACTAAAAGATTTTACATTTAATCCTAAACTAAACGGATATGCTATTAAAGTTCCGGTATTCAGCTATGAGAAATTCCCTGAAATACAAAAAGAACTTGGCCCTGAAATGAAAAGTACAGGAGAAGCCATTTATTTTATTGAAAATTTGCAAGACGAGTATTTTCAAAATATTTATAGCGAACGTAATCTTTATTTAAGTAGATAACTCTGGTAAGTAAACAATTTTAGTCAAACATTGTTATACAATAAAAATTAATTATGATTAAATCTATTTCATTAACCATTTGTTTAGTTAGCATTTCTATAATATTATTTATTTTAACCGCTGCAACACCAAAAACTAATTTTAACAATTCAAAAATGACTCAAAAAAGCATTTACGACTTTAAATTAAAAACCATTGACGGTGATGAAATCACGCTAGCTAAATTTAAAGGTAAAAAAATGCTTTTAATCAATGTGGCAAGCCAATGTGGTTATACACCACAATATAAAAACCTTCAGGCACTGCATGAGAAATATGGTAGTAAAGTTGTTTTAATTGGCTTCCCCGCAAATAATTTCGGGAAACAAGAACCCGGAACTAATAATGAAATCAAAAGTTTTTGTACCAAAAATTATGGCGTATCTTTTCTTATGATGGACAAAATCAGTGTAGTTGGAAATGATGCTCACCCGTTATACAAATGGTTAAGTAACAAAGAGGAAAACGGTATGAATCAACTTGCTCCAAATTGGAATTTCTGTAAATATTTGATTGATGAAAATGGTAAAATCGTCAAATTTTTTCCAAGTAATGTAGACCCATTAAGTAACGACATAATTTCGTTACTATAAAAATTTTAAAAACAAGTTCTCCTCTCAATTAAGTCTATTATTAATACTTTCTTTTTAATTTTTTTATATTTGAATTTAGCAATAAACCAAAATGATGAAAAAAATTTTAATAGTAGGCTTTATATCTGTCTTAAGTTTTTATAATGCACAAAACAAACAAATTGTTTTTGAGCCCGGTAATTTCGCCTCAGTTTTAAAAAAAGCAGAAAAAGAGCACAAGTTAATTTTTATTGATGCCTATACAACTTGGTGTGGACCATGTAAAAAAATGGCTAAAGATATTTTTACTTTGGATACTGTAGCTAATTACTACAACTCCACTTTCATAAATTTTAAATTTGACATGGAAAAAGGCGAAGGAATAGAATTCGCAAAAAAATATCAAGTTAATTGTTATCCTAACTTATTAATTCTCGACAGCAAAGGCAATATAGTTCATAGAACTGCCGGTTACATGAGTGGTTCTGAATTTATAGCATTCGCAAAAAATAGTTTAAGCACAGATAAAAATTTTATTGCTTTAAAAACAAATTATGAAAAAACAGGATTAACAGAACAAACATTAAGCGCTTATATTCAGCTAATGGAAGGCGCTTGTTTAAGTCCGTCTGAAGGTGTAACTAACTATCTTAAAACTGTTAAAGATGAAAATTTAATTAATGAAACAAACTGGAATTTAATTAGAGATATTGTAACCGATGTAAATTCAAGAGAAATAAATTATTTAATAAAAAACTACCAAGAATTTGAGTTAAAATATAATAAGGCGGTTGAAACAAAAATCATAAATACAGGAACTCTTTTTTTCTCTGAATATTTAAACGCAAAAGAATTTGATAAAAACGCTTATGAAAAATCAAAACTTAATTTTTTGAAATTAAACTGGCCATATAACAACTTAATTATTTATAACACCGAATTAAAACTAAACAAGAAATTTAATAAACCGGCTTATTATGAATCTGTAAGTCAGCCACAGTTTTTAAGATTAAATTATGATAATGCCGAGGCTCTTAACTCTATGGCCTGGAGCTTTTATGAAGAGGTAAATGATAAAAAACAATTGGAGGCTGCTGTTTTATTGGCTAAGCGAGCTGTTGAAATTGAAAACAACTACATGTGTTTAGATACTTATGCGACTGTTTTATATAAAGCCGGATATTTTAAAGAGGCCGAAACTGAAGCCTTAAAGGCTATTGAAACAGCAAAAAAAGAAAATTTAAAACCGGAAGATTACAAAGAAACCTCAGAATTGCTATTAAAAATTAAGGCAAAACTAAAAGGGTAAAAACGTATTGTTTTAAATTACGATAAAATAGAAACTGCTTGACACACAAAAAGTCCGGCGGTTTCTGTCCTTAAACGATTACTGCTAATACTAAGCGCTTTAAAATTATTTTTCAGAGCCAATTCAATTTCTTCCTTAGAAAAATCGCCTTCAGGACCTATTAAAATCAAAGTAGATTTATTTTTAAATTCTAGTTGTTTAAGATTTTCTTTGTTGGAATCGTGACAATGTGCAATAAAACATTGATCAGCTTTATTTAGGTTGATTATTTCTTTAAATGACAGTAAACCGTTTAATTTAGGTATGTAAGACTGTAGGCTTTGTTTAACTGCACTTTCAATAATTTTTTGAATCCGTTCGGTTTTAATAATTGTTCTTTCTGAATTATGAGTGGTTAAAAAACTTATCTCATCAATACCAATTTCAACAGCCTTTTCAATCATCCATTCTATTCTATCTATCTGTTTTGTTGGTGCAATTGCCAAATGCAAATAGTAATTACGCTTAGGCTGAATAATTGGATCAGAAATAATTATGGCAGTGCATTTTTTCTCTGATACATGATCTAAAACAGCGTCATAAAAACATCCATTACCGTCAATTAAACGAATTGGTTCTCCAATTTTTTTTCGTAAAACCTTTGTACAATGCCAACTCTCATCGCTTGTTAATATTCCTGTTTTATCGTTAACTTCTGCAATAAAAATATTCATAGTATAAAAATAAGTAATTTAGTAACAAATGAATTATTTGGCTCATGCATTTTTATCACATAATAATTCCGATTTACTAATTGGAAATTTTATTGCCGATCATTTGCGAGGAAACGATTTTAAAAATTACTCGCCTCAAATAATTGAGGGAATTTATCTTCATAGAAAAATTGATTCGTTTACAGATTCTCATTTAAATTTTAAAGCCAGCAAACGCCTTTTCTATAATGGATTTGAGCGTTACAGCGGTATATTAGTTGATATTTATTTTGATTATTTTTTGGCAAAAAATTTTAATAACTACTCTAATAGTTCATTAAATGAGTTTAGTTTAAACGTATACGACACGTATTCAGCTCATAAACAATTGTTACCTACAAGCAGTTCTAATTTTTTGGAATATGTTATTAGAAACAACATTTATTACAATTATTCAACATTAAGCGGTATTGAAAAAGTTCTTTTTCATTTGTCGCATAGAATTAAACATCCTATAATGCTTAATAATTCAATTTTTATTTTAAAACAATATGAAAAAGAATTAGAAGAAAATTTTAAACTTTTATTTGATGACGCACTGAAAGAATTCAAGTGATTATAAAACTTGTTAAATTTATTTTAATATGATACACCAAAAAATCGGTTAACTATTTTATACTTTCATCTGAGCTAGTAATATCTTTCTTAGCAGTATTTTTTCTGTATAAAGTAACCGCCAGCATTAAAACTGCACCAAATGCAATTAAACCAATTACACCCCATAATAAACCAGAGGTAGATTTTACAA
>CANFQR010000176.1 GCA_947449125.1 Bacteroidota bacterium
AAACAACTAAACTTTTTATTAGATTTTTTGATTTTTCGACAACCCAAGGCCAAATAAGATAAAATTGCTCTTCAACTCCTATGCTCCAAGTTTGGCCAATGTGAGGTAAAGGTTTAAACACTGCAAAAGCTAAGTTTGGTAACATTAACAAAAACAAAATTAAATTTAGAACAGAAAGATGAGATTTAAATTTCGCAAAAAATGGGATATCCATAAAATGAAAATATGGAAGAACAAAAAATCCAAGTAAAACAATTAAAAAATACAATGGCCAAATTCGTAATATTCTCCTGACATAAAATTTTTTCACATTTATTTTACTTAATAGCTCTTTTTCTTTAAGCAACAAATAAGTAATTAAAAAACCACTTAAAACAAAAAAGAAAACAACACCAAGTCCTCCCAACTCAAAAATTAATTTGTTTTTTTTATATAAATGTGGGCAAGACATTTGTTGCTTAATTAATTCTATATGGGTAATAATTACCGCAAGCGCGGCAAAAAATCTTAAGCCGTTTAAGCCCTTAAAATAAATATGTTTACTATTTTCCAATTAAAACTGAAAATAAATAAATGGCTGCATTTCGCCACTCATTAATTGATACATTATAAAAACCGCAAATATAATTATTGCCCCCATTACATAATAAGGTTGACGAGAAAACCAATTACGATATGTCAATTTAAATTTACCAGGTATCCAATGAATTAAATAACCAATTATCATAATACTTAAAACGGCCTTGTAACCGCTAATAATTTTAAATAATAAGTCTAATCCAAAATGATTATGTATTCTGTAAAAAATAGTATCTACAATTTGTAGACTACTACTTCTAAAAAAAACACGCGTAAAACTGATAAACGTTAGTGTTATTAAAACACAGCTTATTTTATAAACTAGATTATTTGAATTTTTAAACGGCGATATTTTTACCCATTGTTTATGAATTAATAAACCCAATCCGTTTAATCCTCCCCAAATTAAAAACAGCCAACTACTCCCGTGCCACAAACCACCAAGCAGCATCGTCACCATTAAATTAATATGTGTGGTAAATGTGTTTTTAATTTTCGGAAAAAAATAAGCCAACAGAATAAACAAAATAACACTAACTAGAAATAGCCATAACAGCCAAATTTTAGCACTCAATAAAATCATAAAGAAAACTAAAATTGTAATTGCTACATAAGAACCAATTGTACCTTTTTTGTTACCACCCAAAGGAATGTATAAATACTCTTGTAGCCAAGTTGATAAGGAAATGTGCCAACGTTTCCAAAACTCACTAGTGCTGGTAGCTTTATAAGGCGAATTAAAATTAGTTTTAAGACGATACCCTAAAATTAAGGCTATTCCTATAGCCATATCTGTGTATCCGCTAAAATCCATATATATTTGAAGCGAATAACCAAAAATTCCAAAAATTAGTTCTAAACCAGTATAATAACCTGGGTTATCAAAAACCCTGTCAATAAAATTTACAGCCAAATAATCTGCCACAATTTTTTTGCAAAAGCCATTAATTATCCAAAATAAAGCCATTCCAAATTCAATTTTAGTTAATTTGTATGGTTCATATATTTGATTAACAAATTCATTCGCTTTAACTATAGGCCCTGCGACTAAATGCGGAAAAAAACAAACAAAAAAACCATAATCAAATATGCTTTTAACAGGTTCAATCTTTTTTCGAAATAAATCAATTGTATAAGACAAAGACTGAAAAGTGAAAAAGGAAACGCCAACCGGCAACAATAATTTATCTACGCTAAAACCGGTAGAAAAAAACGTATTAGAAAAATGAGCAAAATGATTAAAATAGGTATAATCACTTCCAGTAATTTGGTTTACACTTTCGGTAAAAAAATAAGAATACTTAAAATAACACAACAAAACTAAATTTAAAACAATACTGATTATTAAATAACATTTACGTTTAAAATTGGAATTAGAACTATGTATTTTCCCTCCTAAAAAATAGTCGCTTGTAATCGTAAAAAGCAACAATAAAACAAAAACACCACTGGTTTTGAAATAGAAAAATAAACTTACCGCTAATAAATAAATAGTCCTTACTTTATGGCGTTTATAAATAATACTATAAAATAAAAGAACCACCATAAAGAACGCCCAAAAAAATAATTGGGTAAACAGCAATGGCTTACCTTGAGAATAATTAATTATGTTGTTTAAATAACTAATATTCTTATTTCTTTTGATTATTTAGATATGATTTCTTAACTGCCTCAAACATTAAATTTCCAATTAACGTATAGCCTTTTGGCGAAAAATGAACTCTGTCCCTACCCGCTAAACCTAATTTCTGCCATTTCATAATTGATTTATATCCACCCATTATTGTAAATAAATCCCAAACTGCCACATTGTGTTTTTTCATTAATTCAAACATGGCATCTCTTGCTAAAATTGTTCGTTTGTTTGACGTTTTTCGTTTAATAAAATTATCAGTTGTAGTTGTTAAAATAATGGCGGCATCAGGCCTCGCTAATTTTATTACAGTAATTAAGCTATCATAATTCTCAATATATTCTTCCTTTGCAAAATCTTTCGACTGCGTATCATTAACTCCCAATGATATAATAACTAAATCAGCTTCTAAACTTTTAAATTGAGGCAACAAATCAACACATTTTAAAAAAGAACCGCTTGTTGCGCCATTTGCACCGAGACCGGCAAAATAAAATCCAGGTTCTGTTTTATTATCAAGGCTAAAACCAAACAATATAAAATCACCATGTAAGCTATCCTTTCTTAATAATTTAAAATTTAATGAATCTATTGGTTCATCAAAGTTAAATAGCGAATATCCGGCTGCTTTATCATCTAGTCTGCTAAATTTTAACTGGAACAAACTATCAATTGTAAATTCGTAAGCATCATTAAAATTATGGTATACTTTAATTGAATTAAAATTTTTACAAATGGCTTTTTGAGTAATATAAACACCAAAATTAGTTGAACTGTCTTTATTGCTAATACTCATTGCATTCATACCCAAAGGGTAGCAATCATATTTACCAATTGCCCTATACCTTTTCCAACTACCGCTCGAGAACGTAGATGCAAATGCCTGCTCGTTTGTTTTTGCAATTTTAAACGGGAAAACAAAATATCCTCCTCCTTTAGTTTTAAAATCGTTTTGAAAATTGTTTACAAATGTACTGCTCCATGTTCCTGCCTGCACATGAGAGCCACCAAAATGTACAACTCCAACCTTATTTATTTTTTTTGATAACAAATCATCAAACTTTTGATACAACTTTAAAAAAGCAGAACTATCGTTAGGAAAATATAAATGATTATGTTCCATTTTAATAAATGGAAATGAAGTAACTACTTGCTGCGATTTAGCGGAAAAAGGAAATCCTAAACATAAGATTATTATAACGCTTACATTAATACCAATTATAGAACTATATTTTATCACTGTTTAGTTTTTAAGTACGTGTTATATTCATTAAAGATTGCGGAGTAAAATAATGTGGCTATTTTACGTGCTCCTTGAGGGCTAAAATGTATATAATCTGTAGCTGCCAATTTTTGATCAACCCAACTAGCCATACTGTTTTTACCACCCATGCAATCATACATATCAAAAAAAGCACAACCACTTTCAAGAACCACTTTTTTAAGTTCGTCTCTAACTTTTTCCAAATAAGGATAGGTTAAATAGTCCATGCCATTTTTATAACTCATATCTGCAGGGCCTATAAAGAGTATACTTGCTTTTGGTGCTGCCTTTTTAATAATAGATATTTGCGCTTTTATATAATTTGCGTAATTGGTGGCAGACTGCGCGTCTTTTATTGAAGGGGTTGCGTTACCACCAAATTGAAGGATAATTAATTTCACGTTCAAATAATCATAAAACTGTTTTAACTGATTACCATTTATTTGATGAAAAAAAGTGCCACTACTACCTCTTAATCCAATATTATCAACCATTACACCATTGTCACTTTCTAAAGATACACCATAAAAATCAGGACTATCTTTACCTTTAAACTTTAGCATATGAGTATTTGACCCAAGCCCGACATTATATTCTTTTATTTTAAAAACTCCACCATCTTCTAAACTATCGGCCGAAATCAATGCCGGCCCATCATAAAACTCACACCATGTTTTTGTTTTTGCACCACCGTAAAACAATTTAAATTTTTTGTATTTCATAGCATTTTGTCCGCCTAATTTAGTTGTTGTTATGCTAACGCTTGATGTTAAAAAGGAACTGGTGTCAGAAATTTTAATATAATTACAAAAACGATTAAATCCTGCAAGAACCCCATAATTACTGTGTTGAACACGTTTATCTTTAGTTGTAAATATATTATACCTGTCCCACCCTGCACTACTAATTATTTTATTTGTAACGCTTGGCGCAATTGGCATTAATGAAATTAATCCGGGGCCGCTACCACCAAACTGGCCCTGAAGTTTTAATCTTAGATAATCTGTAATTCTATCGCCCTCAATCTGACTATCACCATAATGTAAAACTCTTATTGCTTTTGGATTTGTTTTAAGCAGTTTTAATGCCTCAAAAAAATTATTTAAAGCCGCTTTATTAATCTTTTGAATACTGGTAATTAATTTTTCAGCACTGTCTTTTATTTCAATCCTATTTAGTGGCTTATCAGCCACCTTAAACGTGGTATCAATTTTATCAACTGCGTTTAATATGTTTGAAATATCTTTTTGAGTTGATTTCTGACTGAAAATAGTCTCT
>CANFQR010000177.1 GCA_947449125.1 Bacteroidota bacterium
AAGACCATTATAATTGATTCTATTTATGTTTTTAAATCCAAATTTAGGTAAACGACGTTGTAATGGCATTTGACCACCTTCAAAACCAACCTTCTTAGAATGTCCCGAGCGAGATTGTGCTCCTTTATGGCCACGTGTGGCAGTCCCTCCACCACCGGATCCTTGACCACGACCACGACGATAATTTGTTTTTACAGAACCATTTGCTGGTTTTAATCCATTTAATTCCATTTTCAATTAAATATTTTCAATTTTTAAAATATGTTTGACTTTACTAATCATACCATCTATGGCTGGATTAGAATCTTTAATTACAGAGTCGTTAGTTTTACCTAGACCTAAAGCTAATATTGTAGCTTTTTGGGAAGGACTACGTTTTGCAATACTTTTAACTAAAGTTATTTTTACTTTTCCCATTTTAAATTATTAACCATTAAATACTCTATCCAACTTAATACCTCTCTGTTGAGAAACGCTTATTGCATCACGCATTTTCATTAATGCATCCAAAGTAGCTTTAACAACATTATGAGGATTGCTTGATCCTTTAGATTTAGCCAAAACATCAGTAACACCAACGCTTTCTAAAACAGCCCTCATGGCACCACCAGCAATAACGCCAGTTCCATGCGCAGCAGGTTTTAAATAAACTCTTGCTCCACCAAATTTACCTTCTTGTGCATGAGGCACTGTACCATTTAGAACAGCAACTTTTACCAAACTTTTTTTCGCATCTTCAATACCTTTGGTTATAGCGTCTGTTACTTCATTAGCTTTACCTAAACCTTGACCTATAATACCTTTTTCGTTACCAACAACTACTATTGCTGAAAAACTGAAGTGACGGCCACCCTTTGTAACTTTAGTCACACGTTGAATTGCAACTAACTTATCTTTTAATTCTATATCGCTTGATTTTACGCGCTTTACTACTTCTTTAGACATTTTACCTTTGTTAAATTAGAATTTTAAACCTCCTTCGCGAGCACCTTCGGCTAACGATTTTATTCTTCCATGATATAAAAAACCATTACGGTCAAAAACTACATTAGTAATTCCCGTTGAAATTGCTTTTTCAGCTATCAATTTACCAACTAGCTTAGCTTTTTCAATTTTAGTAACCTTTACAGAAGATATAGATTTATCTACTGAACCAACAGCTAGTAAAGTTTTACCAACTTTATCATCAATTAACTGAGCATATATCTCCGAATTACTTCTGTATACACTTAATCTGGGTGATAATGAAGAACCCTTAATTTTCTTCCGTAATTTTAATTTAATTTTAGTTCTTCTATCTTGCTTACTTACAGCCATCTTTTTAATTTTTTTAAAGATGATTAATATTTTATTTAATTATTTTTTTGATGCTGACTTACCAGCTTTTCTTCTAAGTTCTTCGCCAACAAACTTAATACCTTTTCCTTTATATGGCTCAGGCTTACGTAAACTTCTAATTTTTGAAGCTACTAAACCTAATAGTTGTTTATCGGCACTTTCCAAAATTATTTTTGGATTCTGCCCCTTCTCTGCAGTTGTTGCAACTTTTATTTCACTAGGCAATTCAAAACTGATATTATGGGAATATCCTAAAGATAATTCAAGCATCTGACCTTTATTTGAGGCGCGATAACCAACACCAACTAATTCTTGTTCGGTTTTATATCCATCGCTTACACCTTTTACCATATTGGCAATTAAAGATCTATATAGACCATGTAATGCTCTGTGTCTCTTTTGATCAGTTGGTCTTGTTACGACAACTCTTCCTTCTTCTAAAGTAACGGTAATATCTGTATCTACTTTTTGAGTTAAAATTCCTTTTGCTCCCTTAACAGTTACTAAACCGTTATTGATTATTACCTCTACTCCTTTTGGTAATTCTATCGGGGCTTTTCCTATACGTGACATCTGAGTTTTTCTGTAAAATTAATTAAGAAATATAACATAAAATTTCACCGCCAACATTTAATTTCTTAGCTTCCTTGTCGGTTATAACACCTTTTGAAGTTGAAATGATGGCAATACCAAGTCCATTTAAAACTCTAGGCATTTTATCAACACCACTATACTTTCTAAGTCCTGGACTTGAAACTCGATCTAAAGTGCGAATAGCAGGTTGTTTTGTTATTGGATGGTATTTCAAAGCTATTTTTATTAAGCCCTGATTGTTTTCAGTATTCTCAAATTTATAATTTAAAATATACCCTTTTTCAAAAAGAATCTTGGTGATTTCTTTTTTTAGATTGGAAGCCGGAACTTCCACAATTCTGTGATTTGCTTTAATCGCATTTCTTAAGCGAGTTAAGTAATCTGATACTGTATCTGTCATTTTTTTTAAGTTTATATTTTAATCTACAAGTAGATTAATTATATTAAACAATTATTAATTTATTTTTTGAGGGGGCAAATATACAAATATTTCCCTTACTACAAACTTTTATTTTATTACCAACTAGATTTAGTTAATCCTGGAATTAATCCGAAAAGAACCATTTCACGGAAAGTTACACGACTTACTCCAAATGTACGCATATAACCGCGAGGTCTACCTGTTAATTTACAACGATTACGTAAACGAACTTTTGAAGAATTACGTGGAAGCTTTTGTAATCCTACAGAATCACCTGCTTTTTTCAACTCTTCTCTTTTCGCAGCGTATTTATCAACTAATTTTTTACGTTTGACCTCTCGGGCCTTCATAGATTCTTTTGCCATCTCTTATTTCTTTTTAAAAGGTATACCAAATTCTTTTAACAATGCGTGAGCTTCTTTATCAGTGTTTGCTGAAGTAACAAATGTAATATCCATACCTGAGATTTTACTAACTTTATCAATATCAATTTCCGGATAAATAATCTGTTCTGTAATTCCTAAAGTATAGTTACCACGGCCATCAAACCCTTTATCATTTACTCCTTTAAAATCACGAATACGAGGCAAAGAAGAAGCTATTAGCCTATCCAAAAATTCATACATTTTATCCCCACGCAATGTAACTCTAACACCTATAGCAACTCCTTTTCTTAATTTAAAATTAGAAATATCTTTTGTTGAATAAGTAGCTACAGCTTTCTGTCCCGTAATAGTCGTCATTTCTTTAACGGCCGACTCTATTAATTTTTTGTCCGAAACCGCATCGCCAATACCTTGATTTAAACATATTTTCTCAAGTTTGGGTACTTGCATTGATGACGTATATTGAAATTGATTTTGCAATGCTGCTACAATTTCATCTCTATATTTACCTTTTAATCGAGGTTGATAACTTGTTGTTGCCATTATTATTTTACTGCCTCCTTAGTTTTTGAAGATATTCTCTCTAATTTTTGAGTTTTATCATTTAATTTACGACCTAATCTAACTGTTTTTCCAGCATCAACATACATTAAATTAGAAACATGTATTGATCCTTCCTTTTTAACAATACCTCCATTAGTGTTTTTTGCACTTGGTTTTTCGCTTTTACTAATCATATTAACCCCCTCCACAATTGCTCTTTCCTTTTTAATATCGATCGAAACGATTTTTCCTGTGGTACCTCTAGACTCTCCAGAAATAACTTTTACAGTATCGCCTTTTTTTAATTTTATTTTTGACATGATTTTTATATTTTATTACAACACCTCTGGTGCTAACGAAATTATTTTCATAAATTGTTTATCGCGAAGTTCACGAGCAACTGGACCAAAAATACGTGTACCGCGTATTTCATCTGTCGCATTTAGCAACACGACTGCATTATCATCAAAACGAATATAAGAACCATCAGCTCTGCTGATCTCCTTTTTAGTTCTAACAATAACTGCTTTGCTAACAGTACCTTTCTTTACATTACCACTAGGTAATGCATTCTTAACGGTAACAACAACTTTATCACCAATTGATGCATAGCGCTTTTTTGTTCCTCCGAGAACTCTAATAACAAGAACTTCTTTAGCCCCACTATTATCAGCAACTGTTAATCTAGATTCGTTTTGTATCATTTTAAAATTTCTTTATTTTAGGATTGTCTATTTTACTTTTTCAATAACTTCAACTAAACGCCAATTCTTTGTTTTACTCAAAGGACGAGTCTCTGCGATTTTAACTGTATCCCCAATACTACACTCGTTATTCTCATCGTGAGCTACGAAGTTACTAGTTTTCTTTAGGAATTTTCCATATTTTGGGTGTTTTACTTTTCTAACAACAGATACAACAATACTCTTGTCCATCTTGTTACTTTTCACAACACCAATTTTTTCTTTTCTTAAATTTCTTTCTTCCATGATTTAAAAGCAATATTAATTAGATGCTTTGTTACGTTTATTTATTTCGGTCAAAACACGCGCTACATTTCGTCTAGAAACACGAATTTTAGCAGGGTTTTCAATCGGTGAAATTGAATGATTCAACTTCATTTTATTCAAAGCCGATTTTTCATCTTTAACCTTCTCAATTAATTCTTGATTGGTAAGAGCTATTATTTCTTTATTTTTCATTTTTGTTATATTAATAAACCGGAATTTAATCCGATGAATAAACTAAAATAATTAAAGTAACGGTTTAATATTAAAGTTTAATGTATTGATTTTATGCTATTTAACAGTCTCTGACTCAACATAATCTCTACGTACTATAAATTTAGTAACGATAGGGAGCTTTTGAGCAGCTAGCCTTAAAGCTTCTTTAGCTACAGCTAATGGAACACCTTCAGCTTCAAATAAAATTCTACCTCGCTTAATAGGAGCCATCCAATATTCCGG
>CANFQR010000178.1 GCA_947449125.1 Bacteroidota bacterium
AACGAAGCCTATGCCCTAACATAGCTATAGCAATTTCTAAAGAAGCTTTAAGATCAAACAATTCAGGGTCTGAACCAAGTTGCTTACGGGTATAATTTCTCAGCGTTGTAATCAAATTATTTGACTTGTTTTTTGCTGATTCCAAAATAGAAAATGATTGTTTTATTGACAATAATGAGACCAATAATTCAAATAGTTGTTCACCATTTTGCCCTGTAAATAGGCTTTTTAATTTATCATCAACATGAAATATTCCTGAATTAACAAAAATATCAGCACCCCGCTGAACATTTTTAAATTTAAATTCCTGAAGTTCTAACACAAGTATTTTTTTCATTGACCTTAACTCCATTTGATTAATACTCCAGGAAGTAAAAGAAGTTATTGACTGACTATAATTATAAATTTCTAATGCACAATTTGAATCATTTAAACCAAAAGAAAATGATGTTACAAGTTTCATTGCCTTATGATGATCTTCCATTAAATTGCTTAATGAGTATTCTAAAAGACTAATAGGAGAAGATATGTCATGAATAAAATCTGGAATTAATTGCTCTAAAACTCCTGCCAACTGATGTTTTAAACCCAGCACTTCTGAAGTTTGATTTTCCTGCTCTTTCAAGCGCTCAATCTCATCTTTTAAAAACTCAATTTCAGATTTAACATCGTTATTTTTAAATGTCTTGGTAACCGCCGAATTATAATTAGAATTGTAATTCTCTGATTCCTCAGCTTCATCGTTTTCATTTTTACGATAATGTTTCTTTAAAATAGTTGCACGTAAATCTTGTAAACTTTTATTTTTTTGAGATTTATTTTTATCAACTATTTCAGCTTTGGCTGTTTTTTTATCAGTAGCAGTAGAATGTTTCATAAAAATGTGATGTATATCATTGACAAGTTATTACTTTGCACAACTATATAAATTACTCATAGTTTTAATTTATAAACTTTTTTATTAACAATAAATGGAACCCTAATTGGGCAACCAACAAAGTATTGTAAAGCTGTTTTTGGTTAAAATTAGATTAGATAAGCTAAAATAATAACTTTATAATAATACAATAAACGCTTGCTGAACAAGCAAATGAAACCTTAATTTAATTTATTGGTTTCTATAAGATACACATATAGCTCCTCTACTTTTTTTCGTGCCCATGGTGTTTTTCTTAAAAAAGCTAAGCTCGATTTTATGCTAGGATTATTATTAAAACAACGTATATTTATTTTTACCCCAAGATGTTCCCAGCCATAGTAAAACACAAGATCCTTTAATATCATTTCCAGCGTTTTGCCATGAAGCGGGTCCTTAAATTTTGTTTCGCTCATATTCAGAAACTTTTTCGCGTACTAATTTACGCACTAGTAAATCAACTTCTTTGTTAAAAATATTACCATTTTTTTTATGTGCTTCTACCTTAATAAATTTTATTTCAAATTTTTCAATTTGCTCCAATAAAATCTTAACTAAATCGTAATTTTGAATTAGTTTCCCTTTTTTTGTGATAAAATGTTTGCTTGTTAATTTTGCTTGTCTATCAATTAAATTAACAACATACTGGCTATCAGAGTATACATGAAATTCTAAATTGTTTAAATTAAGTTGATTAAAATAGTTTATAGCATTAATTACCGCTTTTAATTCCATTCTATTATGAGTTGTATCAAATTCATAATCTTGTAAAACAATTTTATTCGTGTCAAAAAATATTAAAGCAGACCAAGCCCCTATTAAAAGTTGCGTGTGACAGCTACCGTCGGTAAAAATTTTGATTATTTTACTTTCTAGTTTAATTATTTAAATAAAGTTGTTGTTAAAACAAATTTGGTTGAAATTAAATATTTAATTTTAAATACTATTTTGTTTATGCTTCATAATAAAACTATTTGTTTTTAAAAGCACCGTATTACTAATGAAAAAACACACTATATTAATTGTAGAGGATGAAGAAAATTTAGCAAAAACAATTGCCCTTAATCTAAAACTTGAAAACTATGAGGTAATTATTGCTTCAAAAGGCAACGAGGCGTTAAAACTTTTTTCTGTAAACAAAAATGAAATTAGTCTGGTACTGCTTGATATTATGTTACCAGAAATTAATGGTCTAACTTTATGCTCGGAGTTTAAACGTATTAATCAAAATATTCCAATAATATTTTTATCTGCCAAAAATCAAATAAATGAAAAAATTGAAGGCCTTAAATTAGGTGCAGACGATTATATCACAAAACCTTTTGATTTAGAAGAGTTACTGCTTAGAATTAATAATTTAATAAAACGCGTTTCGAAAGATTTAAACGATGTGTATGAGTTCGGAAATTGTAATATTAACTTTACAACATACGAAATTAAGGATGTTGCCGGTAAACTAATTACACTTACCAAAAAGGAAATTGGCCTGCTTAAATTGTTAACTCAAAATGAAAATAAAGTTATCTCCCGCGACCAAATTATTGAAAAGCTCTGGCAAGTTAATGAAAATGCTTCTTCCAGAACAATAGATAATTATATACTTAACTTTAGAAAATATTTTGAAAATAACCCTAAAGAATCAAAACACTTCTATTCGATTAGGGGCGTTGGATACAAATTTACAAGCTAAAATTTAACATGTTTAAAGATAAATTAAATAAAAAACTTAGTGCTGCCTTAATTGAATGCGGTATTGAAACACCAACCGAAATTCAAGCTTTATCACTATCAAAAATTAATTCAGGGACGGATGTTATTGGAATTGGACCAACAAATTCAGGAAAAACAACGTTAATAAATCTATCTACTATTCAAAAACTGCAAAGAGCATTTGAAAATCCGCCAAGAGCTTTAATTTTAGTGTCTAACATGGAAAAAGCCATTGCCATGGAAGAACAATTTAAAAAATTAACTAAAGAAACCGATTTAAGAATTGTAACAGTTTTTGAGGAAGGAAAAATTGATTTGCAAACCATGGCTATTTATGAAGGAACAGACGTTGTTATAGCAACAGCAAAAAGAATAATGGAAATTTACTTTAAACGTACATTTAATTTAACCAAAATAAAATTATTTGTAATAGATGATGCAGAAACCATGATTGAAAATGAATGGCAAGGTCATATTGATAGGCTTGCGCTAAGTTTACCTAAATGTCAACATTTGGTTTTTTGTAAAGAGTTAACACCCAAAATAGAACGAATGATACATAAATTTATTATTAACCCTCAAATTGTAGAAGTAGTAAAATAAATTCAATAATTAAGAATTGTTGTTTTCTATTTAATCAATTAAGCCCTATAAGAAATTCTTATATTTAAACAAATTAAAGATATATCAAATTAAAGTCATGAATCAATTACAAAATTATGCTTGTGGACAATGGGTTGCAGGCGCAGATAAAGGTCAAGAGTTATTTAATGCAATAACCGGAAATTTAGTTGCTACAACTAGTAGTAAAGGTTTAGATTTTGCTAAAATGTGTGAGCATGCAAGAACGGTTGGCGGACCAAAACTGCGAAAAATGACTTTTCAAGAACGTGGTTTAATGCTAAAAGCATTGGCATTGCATTTACAAAGTAAAAAAGAAGAATTTTATAAAATAAGCTGGGCAACCGGTGCAACAAGAGCCGATAGCTGGGTAGATATTGAAGGTGGTATTGGTAATTTATTTACATACGCATCGTTACGTCGCCAATTTCCAAACGAAACATTTTGTTACGATGGTGATGTAGCTCGGTTGTCAAAAAATAATACGTTCATTGGTCATCATATTTGTGTGCCTAAAGAAGGTGTGGCTATACATATAAACGCGTTTAACTTTCCGGTATGGGGTATGCTTGAAAAAGTGGCTGTTAATTGGTTAGCAGGCGTGCCAGCAATTGTAAAGCCGGCAACAATTACTTCTTTTTTAACCGAAGCCGTAGTAAAAGAAATTATTGCCAGTAAACTTTTACCTGAAGGCGCTTTGCAATTAATTTGTGGCAGTGCAAACGGACTATTAGATCATGTTCAGAGCCAAGATGTAGTTACCTTTACAGGCTCTGCTTCTACCGGAAAAATGCTGAAATCACATCCACGTTTATTAGAAGAAGCCGTTCATTTTAATATGGAGGCTGACTCTCTAAATTGTTGCGTTTTGGGTACAGATGTAACGCCAGCTATGCCTGAGTTTGACATTTTTATAAAAGAAGTTACTAGGGAAATTACAACAAAAGCAGGGCAAAAATGTACCGCTGTTCGCCGCATAATAGTACCCGAGGAAATGATTGAAGACGTTCATATTGCCATAGGTAAACGTTTAACACAAAATATTATTGGCGATCCAAATATTGAGGGTGTAAGAATGGGTTCTTTAGCCGGAATATCACAATTAAATGAAGTAAAAGAAAAAGTTGAGATCTTAAGTAAGACTCAAAAAATAATTATTGGTGATTTTGAAAATTTTGAAGTAAAGGGAGCCGATAAAACAAAAGGAGCTTTTATGCCTCCAATAATTTTTTTAAACGACAATCCATTTAAAAACACCGACTGTCATAACATTGAAGCTTTTGGGCCTGTAAGTACAATTATGCCATACAAAACAATTGATGAAGCTATAGTATTAAGCAAGATGGGTAAAGGGTCATTAGTTAGTTCAATAATTACTGCAGATAATTCAATTGCTAGAATGTATACAATTGGCGCAGCCTGCATGCATGGTCGTATTTTAGTTTTAAATTCTGAATGTGCAAAGGAAAGTACAGGTCA
>CANFQR010000179.1 GCA_947449125.1 Bacteroidota bacterium
AGACCTGTTTCAACATCACTTCTCGACTTCGCTCGAAGTGACAAAAGCCAGAGTAAAAAACATATACTTAAATTAGTTTCTTTAAAACTGAGATTCCATATCAAGTTTGAAATGACTTCTAAATAAAACGGCGTCATGCTGAACTCGATTCCATTTCATTGCGTCATGCTGAACTTGATTCAGCATCTCAGAACTAACCTGCTAAACGAAAGATTGTTTCACTGGGAACTGAGATTCCAAATCGAGTTTGGAATGACTCATTATAGACACTGAGCCTGTCGAAAAGTGCACATAAATGTCAGGTCGAGCATAGTCGAGACCTGTTTCAACATCACTTCTCCACTTCGCTCGAAGTGACAATAGATTTAGAGAATTAACAGAAAAACACAAAATAAAAAGCCGAGATAATTTAATACCTCGGCATTTTAATGAAATAAAAAAAATTATTCTTTAATCACTTTAAATGATTGTTTAATATCATTACCAATTTGCAACATATAAATACCTGCAGCTAAATTTTCTATATTAACAATAGTATTTACAGAAATTAATTTATCACTAATTAATACTTTACCTGTGTTATCAACAATAGAATATGGCAATCCTATTATTTGCTCATTTGCATTTATAGTTAATTTATTGCTTGCAGGGTTTGGGTAAACCGAATACAAATTAGTATTTGAAAACTCATTTATACCAACATTTGCACCATTATATAAATTTGTAATTTCTTGCTGCGTTAAAGCACGATTCCAAATACCGATATCGTCAAGTTTGCCATAATATGGATAAGGCTGATTACCAGTTCCATTGGAATTTCCCAAATAGATAAGGTCATTCGTCCATGATAATGGCAAAGTTATACTGGACGTATGAATCAATACACTATTTATGTATATCTTAATATTATTTTGTGAAATTTGAACAACTAAATTATACCATGTACCGAATAATGTTGTTGGATTAGTATAAAATGTATAAGAACTATTTTCATTATAAACACGTATTTCGTTACTATTATCCATCTTCAATATCCATGTTTTTGTGAAATTTGCCCCTTGTCTTAAAAATACGGTTTGATGATCCAAATTGTCGGTATTATTTAACCATAGTGATATGGTTAAATTATTTTGAATAATATTTGTAGCGATGGATGGGAAATTAATTAAATCATTCAGCCCATCAAAGCCGTATGCTTTGTTTACATTTCCAAATCTATCAGTTGTCAGTGTTGCTCCATTAACTACGCCATCATTTGTATTAATACTTTCGTCGATAGCATTTCCATTAAAGGGCCACCAGCCAACTAAACCACTTGCCGGTACATAGGAAGGAAGTGTTTGTGAGTAATTTGTTTTAGCAAAACCCAGCAAAATTAATACGATTAAAAGTAATTGTTTTGTTTTCATTTGTTTTTTTTTATAAAATTACGATTATTTATATTTCTATTGCAAGAGCTAAGTTTTTTCTACCCAATCGCCATGTTCTTTTATTAAATTAATTAATTCGTCAACGGCGGTTTCTGAAGTAACGTTTTTCTTTACAACTTCTTTACCCTTATACAAACTAATTTTACCAACACCGGTACCTACATAACCATAGTCTGCATCGGCCATTTCGCCTGGGCCGTTAACAATACAACCCATAATACCAATTTTTATTCCTTTTAAATGATCGGTTCGCTCTCTTATTTTTTGAGTGGTTTCTTGTAAATCAAACAAAGTTCTTCCGCAGCTAGGGCAACTAATATATTCCGTTTTACTTATACGGCTTCGGGTGGCCTGTAAAATGCCAAAAACCGTTGAGTTAGCTATTTGCGTACTTACACAATCTTTTTGTTTTATCCATACACCATCACCAAAACCATCTAGCAACAAACCACCAACATCTGTACTACTATATAACTGAAACTTTTCCTGATTAAGATCTATGTAATTGCATTTAATTATAAAAGGCAATTCGCAATTATGATGTTTTAACTCTATGGCCATTCGCCTGAGTTCGGGCATAGTATGCTTATTAAACGAATCAAGCACCAAACAAACTTTGTCTTGTTCTTTTATACGATTAATAAAACCTGTTGACAGTACATGTATATCAACAGCTACAAAATTAAGCGCATTTGATTTTTCAGGAGTTTTAAAAAATTCTTCTCCACAAAAAAGCGGATAAGCGCTTTGCTTGTTTTGCTGCTTTAACCATGTTTCTGAATTATATATTAAACCCAAAGTTCCGGGAATTTCAAAATCAATCTCATTATCTCCTAGATACAAGTAATCAACCGCTAAATCGGTTAAGTTCCATTTATCAAGTGGTACAGAATAATTGTAACCAACACCAAATAAACTTGCGGCTGTTACATCAGCTTTCATACTAAAATCGGCAATAACACGTGGCACATTATGATTGCCTATGTTATTTATTTGAATAGTGTGATTTCGGTCAAACTCAAAAGGATTATATGGTAATTCAAAATCAATCTCTTTTATTAGCGCATGTTCCTTTCGCTCACTATAGCGGTTAGCTAACAATTTCGCAACAGGAATTTCAAATTCAGGTTCTTCGGTTAACGAAACGCGAATGGTATCGCCGAGTCCGTCTTCCAGCAACGCACCAATTCCTACAGCTGATTTAATTCTTCCGTCTTCGCCATCGCCTGCTTCGGTTACTCCTAAATGTAAAGGGTAATTTCTGTTTGTTTCCATCATTTTAGCAACCAATAGCCTGTATGCCTGAACCATTACCTGCGTGTTACTTGCTTTCATGGAGATAACAATGTTGTAAAACTGATTGTCTTCGCAAATTCGCAAAAATTCCAAAGCACTTTCAACCATGCCAAGTGGCGTATCGCCATAGCGGCTTAAAATACGATCGCTAAGTGATCCATGATTTGTGCCAATTCGCATAGCGGTACCATATTCTTTACAAATTTTTACCAGTGGCGTAAAACGATTTCTGATACGTTCCAATTCGGCTTCATATGCAGAATCGGTATAATCAATAGTTTCAAATTTTTTCTTATCGGCATAATTTCCGGGATTAACCCTTACCTTTTCAATAACCCTTGCTGCAAACTCAGCAGCGTTAGGTGTAAAATGAATATCGGCGCAAATTGGTGTGTTGTAACCTCTAGCAAGCAGTTCTTTTTTTATAAGCTCTAAATTTTTAGCTTCATTTATACTGGGGGCAGTTATTCTAACTAATTCGCAACCGGCATTAATCATGCGAATACTTTGTTCTACGGTAGCCATGGTATTCATGGTGTCGGTAGTTGTCATACTTTGAACCCGAATAGGGTTTAAACCACCCATTTTTAAATCGCCTATAGTAACCTCTCTGGTTAAGAAACGTTGGTATTGAGTTAGGCTATTACAATATTTTTTTTGATAATTCATTTTAACTTTTGACTAAATGCTTTGACTAAAAAGCGTTGTAAATTTAAACAATTAATACCGCTTATAGTTTTTACCATGAATTGATTTTTAATTTTTTGAAACTACCGGCATTGTATTATTTTATTTCTATTTCGTCTGTAAAAATAAAAGCGTCTCCCCCACTACCCATGTGCCATTGAGGCAACTTACCAAAATTTTTGGCAACAATTTTAATGTATTTCACTGATTCCTTTTTAGCTAATTTTTTTTCAAATTTCTTAACCTGTACATTGTAATCGTTAGCATTTATAGTATTCGATACACTATCAAACAAAGTAAAGTTCTTGTTATCGTTAGAACCATAAAATAAAACCGTAGTTGGGAAAACTATCCATGAGCGGGTATCTTGCAAGCAATTTAAACTGATATAATCAATTTCTTTCTGTTTTTTTAAATCAATCAAACATTCAAAATCTTGGGGTTGAACGCCAATCCAATTACCTTTTCGCCAATCAAGGTCAGCATAAATACCATCAATTAACGATTGAGCGCCATCGGCCGAGTATTGCGAATTAGGAACCGAAACGATAGCAACATCGTAATTATATTTTAGTTTATAAAATTCAGCTTTGGTAACCGCACTTTGCTCTTTTTCTTTTACGGCAATTGCCTTAATAACGGCATTTGTATCAATTACAAAAGGAACTTTGTATTCTTTAGAATTAATGTTGGGTTCTGACCCGTCGGTTGTATAAAACAGTTTTACATCATTACCATTTACAGTATTTAAAGTAATTTGCATAGTGCCTTTGAAAACCTGAGTAGGCGCATTAATGATGGGCGAAGGAATTAATGATTTATCGCTTATCATAGAAGTTGGTGCAAACGCCCCTTTGCCGTATGAATTGGCTGTATCTGTTTTAGATTTAGATAAAAATTCCATTTTACCACCTGATACAATTTGATTATGCTTAATAAAAGAATTAAACGTAATATCTCCTTGTAAATTAATTCCGCTAATTACTTTATCAGATTTTAAATCAGATTTTATGGTAAACAATTTTCCGTTTTCAAGATTAATTTTAATGTTGTTAAATGCAGGAATACCCAATATATAATCTTGAGAACCTGGACAAACAGGATACATGCCAATGGCGCTAAAAACATACCAAGCGCTCATTTGTCCGCAATCTTCATTTCCAATTAAACCGTCTGGAGAATTTTTATAAAAATCACGGCAAATCATACTAACACGTTCAATTGTTTTTTGAGGCTTACCTACAAAATTATAAAGGTAGGCCATATGATGACTTGGCTCATTGCCATGGGCATATTGACCAATTAAGC
>CANFQR010000180.1 GCA_947449125.1 Bacteroidota bacterium
ACTACAACCGCATGTTAACAAAAACAAAAATGTTTGTTTACACTCTATTAATTTTTATTTATCTAAGTGCAAATCTTAAATTATTACTTGGTGAGTTTAACCGGTACTATGAACATTTTAAAGTTTTAACCTATGGGGCATTACTAGTAATTCCATTACTAATATGGGTTGACAAAAAAAATAATTTAAGTTAATGCAGCTTATAATTGCCAAAACAACTTAGTGTTTTAACAACGTAACATGTCCAAAATGAATTTCATTTTTTTCGGTTACAACATTTTTAAATGTAACACGCCATACATAAGTATCTTGTTTACATTCTTGGTTCATATAATAACCGTTCCATCCTTGTTTTGGATTAGTGGTTTTAAAAATTAACTCGCCCCACCTGTCAAAAATTTCAAATTCATAATTAATCACACCAATTGCAATTGGCATAAAATAATCGTTCAATAAATCTTGGTCGGGGGTAAATGCATTGGGTGCCCAAAATCTATATTCCGGTAAAATTTTGACTGTTTGCGATACCGTGTCTTTACACCCATATAAATTGTAAACTGTTTGCTGTATAATATAATTTCCATATTCTTCATAACTGTGTTTATCATCAGGATTATTAGTAGTGTATCCATCGCCAAAAGAATAGTACCAGGTAGTTGCATCAAAGGAAGCTGTATTATTAACAAAAATCTCAGGATCGAAAATAGTTGTTACTTGAGGGGAAAAAGTAAAACCTGCTTGAGGCGAAGGATAAACCGTAAGATTATTTATTGAAACAATACTTGTGTCTTTGCATATGCTGTCAGTAACAACTGTTAAAGTTGCGCCATATACTCCCGAAGGAGAAAATACTTGAACAGGTTCAAAAGCCGTTGAGGTATTTCCGTTGCTAAACTGCCAATAATAGGTTAGTGGTAAGTCACTAGTGCTACCATTAGCAAACGCCACGCGCGCAGGATTACACAATGCCGAAGGTAAATTACTTATTTGCGCAGTAGGTTTTCCTATTATTCTTACAGAGTCAATAAACGAATCAATGCATGTAAACTGTTTCGCAATTAGTTTAACAAAATATTTTCCCGGATTGGTAAAAACAACATTAGCAGGGTTTTTTAATGTTGACGAGCTTGGATTTGCATTAGTTGTAAAATCCCAAATAAACGTGGTTTGAGGAATGTAAACGCCGGTGGCACTAAAACTAAACGCGTTACCTGTTAAGCATTGAGCCGGATTAGGTGGAAATGTAATTTTTAAAGGCGGATACACATAGGCAGTTTTTACACTTGTATCAGCACAAGGTTTACCAGGATTAGTAATTAATGTAACTTGATATGAACCTGTATCAGGGTAATTATAACTTGGATTTACTAAATTTGATGTGTCATTTGTTAAATCCGGAACTCCAAAGTCCCAGAAAAAAGTATTACCGCCTACACTTTGGTTTACGAAATTAAATGCGTTTCCCTGACATTTAGAAATTTGATCCTGAATGCTGCTAACAACAGTAACGCTACAGGTAACAACATTTATTTGAAAATCTCTGTAATGGGTATTTATAAGCTGATTATTTCTAAATTCCTGAATGCAAATTCCAAAAACAAATTGTCCGTTCATAGTTGGTGTACCGCTTAAAATACCAGTGCTTGGATTAATAGAAAATGCAGGGTTACTGGCTATTGGATATGATGAGGTATATGGTGTAGTAAAAATTACCGGATTGTATGGTGGAGGTGGGGCTTGTTGCGGACAACTTGAAGGTGGTGATGGGCAAGTGATATTGGGAGAACCGGGCGGACTTGAATAAATTATTGCTGAGCAACAGCCATCTAATCCTTGAAAAGGTGCACAAATAGAATACACCAACTGGTCTCCTGCATCCGGGTCAATAGCCGAATGATCAAATGTAAATTTTAGCCCCTTGCATACAAAAATTGGTGGTAAATTTTTATACCTGGGAGAATTGTTTGTTGCCACAATTTCAGGGCCGGGAACGTGTGTGTAGTAGGTAGAACCAACCATACTTGGGGTTACAATATTTAAAATAGTTCCGTTTCGGCAACACCGTTGATACACCACATAATACCCCCCAGCCTTTGCCGGCAAATTAAGTGTATACGTATAAATACCCTGCTCAACACAAACCGTATTTGGAGTTATAATACAAGGATTATTAATTGAAGGAGGAACATTTGTAACAATTGGAACACCTATATCATAAGTCCCTACCAGATTTTCAGATCCGTCATAAACGGTAATGTATGCTGGAGCAGAGTTATTATTTTGACCATCGAATGGAGCGCCATTGGCCGAATAACAATCACGGTAAACTTTTAACGTAATTCTATAGTTGTTATTGCCTAAGTTATCATATATAATCTCTCCTCCAACTATATGCCAGGCATTTGACTTAAGTCTAATTAAAAGTATAATTATTATAAATAGATTCTTCAGAAAACCAGATTACTTATTTAGTGTTAAGTTACAAAAAAAGCATAAAAGTTATCTGTAAATATTTATACAAAACAATATAATTTTAAATGATAAAACGCATATCGCTTTTGGCACTAATTTTATATATTTTTGTATACACATGTTTAAAATCAAGATAATAATATTCTTTCTTTTTTTAGGAAAAATAGGGGCTGCTCAGTTATTAATTGGCCGTGATACCATTTCGGTAATAGAAAATAATTATGTGTTAAAAATGCCATGGGCTAATGGCATAAATTATTCTAATGTTTCAAACATTGACTTAAATTTTGACGGCAAAAAAGATATCGTTGCGTTCGATAAAATTAATCAGTTTTCTGTAGGGCGTTTCCGCTGTTTTATTAATGTTGGAAATCCAGGCGAGACAAAATATAAAGCTGTTCCCGATTTAAGTTACAATTTTCCCGAGGCGGCAAACTGGGCGGTTTGTTTAGATTATAATTGCGACGGTAAAGAAGATTTGTTTTGCTCTAAAAATGGAGGCATATCTGTCTACAAAAATATTAGCACGCCAAGTTTAGGTCTTGCTTTTGTTTTAGAAAAATCTATTATTTACTCCGATTATAATCCTTTAGGACTTCCATCTATATCTCCACTTTACGCAAGTACAATTGGAGTTCCGGGCTTGGCAGATATTGATAATGACGGCGATATTGACGTGCTTACATTTAGCTCAGGTGGATTTTATATTGAGTATCACAAAAACACTAGTAAAGAAAAATATGGCCATTGCGACAGTTTAATTTACGAATTACAGGATGCCTGTTGGGGTAAAATAACCGAACAAAGCTGTATGGTTAATCTTAATCAATGTCCCTTGCGTCCAATTAACAAAAAATTTATCGAGCAAAAAACATCTAATCTACACGCAGGCTCATGCCTAATGTGTTTCGATTCAAATGGTGATAATCTTCAAGATTTAATTATGGGCGATATTTCTTGTAATACGGTTCAATTTGCTTTAAATACCGGTTCTCTTACAAACGCGGTTATTTCAGATACAACAAAGCTATACCCCAATTTTCCTAATAAAAATAACACACAACAAATTTTAATGAATTCTTTTCCTTGTACTTATAACGTTGATTGTGACGGGGACGGCAAAAAAGATTTAATTGCCACTCCTAATGCTTTTGGAAGTGAGAATGTAAAAAGTTTATGGTATTATAAGAATGCAAGTGCAACAAATACAGTGAATTTTCAATTTATTAAAAATAATTTTTTGCAAGACGAGATGATTGAAGTGGGACAAAATTCTTTTCCGGTTGTTTTTGATTATGACAACGACGGAAAAAAAGATTTATTAGTTGGCACTTATGGCTATTATAATTCAACAAATTTAAAATCGCAATTAGCACTTTATAAAAATATTGGTACTTTATCTCAACCCACCTATTCGCTAATTACTAGAGACTTTGCAAATCTTAGCCAACAAAGTTTAATTAATGCCATGCCAACAGTTGGCGATATAGACAACGATGGCGATATTGATATTTGTATTGGTACATCTAGCGGACAAATTCATTGGCTAAAAAACAACGGAGGCATAAACAATTTTCTTTTTCAAAACAATTCGTTTTCTATTACAACTGTTTCTGCAGCTGCTGCGCCGCAGTTATTTGATATAGACCAAGACGGAAAACTTGATTTAATGATTGGAACAAAAAACGGAAGAATTTCCTATTATAAAAACATAGGTACTTTAAGCTCGCCTAACTTTAGCTTAATTACAAGTTACTTTGGCAATATAGATGTAAAAGGAGACATTAATTTGTATGGTATTGATGGTTATGCCACCCCCTATTTTTTTAATACCCCAACTAATATAAAATTACTGGTTGGTAATGTTCATGGTAATATTCATTATTTTGATGTACCCTCAGTAATTACTAATTCATGCAACCTAATTTCTTCATCTGCAAATAACCTTAATGAAGGGGGACAATCTACAATTTGTTTTGAAGATGTAAATAACGATGGTAAGCGCGATTTGATTATTGGTAATGGTTCTGGCGGATTAAGTTTTTTTTCGTCGCTAAATCAATTTATTGGCATTAACGAAAATAATTTATATGCCATTGCAAACAAAATTGTTTTATTTCCAAATCCGGCCACTAATTTTTTAAATCTTCATGTTAAAGAGTTTGAATTTGAAAAAGGAAAATTGATTTTTTACAACACGCTTGGTGAAAAAATTAGCGAAAAAGATTTTTCATCAAACGCTCC
>CANFQR010000181.1 GCA_947449125.1 Bacteroidota bacterium
AATCTATAATTATTTCTCACCTGTATTAGGTTTGGCTTTTATTTCTCCCTTTATACGAACTTTTTTTGTGGCAAATTTTGCATTTGAAGTTACGGTTACATTTTTTTCAAAACGACCTTCTCTTTTCGTATCGTATTTTACTTTTATTACTCCGCCTTTTCCTGGCAGAATAGGTTCTTGAGGCCAACCTGGCTTACCATCAATTGTAGTTGCTGTACAACCACATTCTCCAGTAACAGAGGTAATTGTTAAAGGTGTTTTCCCTGTATTTGTAAATTTGAATTCTCGAATACCATTTGCATCATAATCAATTACTCCGTAATCCAACACTTCATTTTCAAATTTAATATCTGGAGCATTAGGATCCGGATTTGGAACAGCAGATTCCTGAGCACTCAAGTTCAAATTTAAACCTAAGCAAATTAATAAGAGAGAAAATAACTTTTTCATTTTCATATAAATTAAAATCTTATCCTTTCTTTTCTACCGGGGCACCTTGAGGTGTTGGGTTTTGAGGGAAAGTTTCTTCAACTGGCTTTGCTTCAACATTACCTTTAATTGTTAATGTTTGAACGCCACCCTTTGCATTTGAGTTAACCGTTACGGTCTTGTATATACCTCCTACTCGTTGTGTGTCGTATTTTACTTTTATCACACCACTTTTACCGGGTAAAATTGGTTCTTTAGGACACTGAGGAACTGTGCATCCGCAACTACCTATACAGTTTGTAATTACTAATGGTTCTTTTCCATTATTGGTGAATTTAAATTCGCACTCCCCATTATCACCCTGTTTAATGTTTCCATAATCATGCGTGTTTTTATCCAATTTAATATCAGCTAAGCTAGCAGGCTGAGCATTTTCAGTTGTCGCGGCATGACCATGACCATCATTAGCACTATGCGCTTCTTGAGCAAAAGTTAAAGCAGATAATCCTGCAACTAAACCTAAAGTAAAAATTAATTTTTTCATAAAATGTTTTTTTGTTGTTGTAAATTTATACCAAAATCGTGCCATAAAGATATAACTTACACGTAATTGTTTGTGTATTTTTACGAAATTTAACATAATATTTTTTAAACCTTTTTAATGGAAATTTCTAAAACATACAATCCAAAAGAAGCTGAAACAAAATGGTATTCTTACTGGATTGAAAAAAACTTTTTTAAGTCAATTCCTGATCATCGGGAAGCATATACAATTGTTATTCCTCCTCCAAATGTTACCGGTGTACTTCATATGGGGCATATGCTCAATAATACTATTCAAGATGTACTTATCCGCCGCGCCAGAATGCTTGGATTTAACGCCTGCTGGGTTCCAGGGACTGACCATGCAAGTATTGCTACCGAAGCAAAAGTGGTAAAATTATTAGCAGATCAAGGCATAAAAAAAACGGATCTTGAACGAGATGATTTTTTAAAACATGCATGGGAATGGAAAAATAAATATGGCGGAATTATTTTAGAACAACTAAAATGTTTAGGGGCCAGTTGCGACTGGAGCAGAACTCGTTTTACTATGGATGCAGAGTTAAGCGAGGCTGTAATAGATGTGTTTATTGACTTATTTAATAAAAAACAAATTTACCGGGGGGTTAGGATGGTAAATTGGGACCCAACGGGTTTAACCGCTGTTAGCGATGAAGAAGTTATTTATAAAGAAACTAACAGCAAGCTTGTTTATGTAAAATATAAAATTGAAAATTCAAACGAATTTATAACTGTTGCAACTACTCGTCCAGAAACCATTATGGGCGACACTGCAATTTGCGTAAATCCGAGTGACAGTAGATACGAGTCTTTAAAAGGAAAAAAAGTAATCGTGCCAATTGTTAACAGAGTTATACCAATTATTTTTGATGATTATGTTGACGCAAGTTTTGGAACAGGAGCGTTAAAAGTTACGCCAGCACATGATATTAATGATTTTAATTTAGGTCAAAAACACAAATTACCTACCATTGACGCTTTAACGCAAGATGGCACAATAAGCGAAGCGGCTGGTGCGTATGTTGGCTTGGATAGATTTGCCTGTCGTAAACAAATTGTAAAAGATTTACAAGAACAAGGCTTAATCGAAAAAATAGAGGATATAAAAAATAAAGTAGGTTATAGTGAACGAACAGATGCTGTAATTGAACCTCGTTTAAGTATGCAATGGTTTCTTAAAATGGAAAACATTAGTAAACCGGCATTAGAAGCTGTTTTAAATGGAGATGTAAAATTAATTCCCGAAAAATTTATTAATACCTACAAGCACTGGATGGAAAATGTACACGATTGGTGTATAAGCCGTCAGCTTTGGTGGGGGCAACGCATCCCTGCATGGTACGACGATCAGGGAAATACAGCAGTTTGTAAAACAAAAGAAGAGGCCGCCAAACTTCTTAATACCGAGAAGGTAAAACAAGATGAAGACGTTTTAGATACCTGGTTTTCTTCATGGCTATGGCCTTTAACTGTTTTCGATCCAGATATTATTAAAAATGGCTGGGATAAAGCTAATTCAGATTTAAAATACTACTATCCTACAAACGATTTAGTTACGGCTCCGGAAATTTTATTTTTTTGGGTGGCTCGTATGATAATTGCAGGAAAAACTTACACCGGACTAAAACCATTTAACAATGTTTATTTAACCGGCATTGTAAGAGATAAGCAGGGCAGGAAAATGAGTAAAAGTTTAGGAAACTCCCCAGACCCCTTAGACTTAATTGCAAAATACGGTGCGGATGGCGTTAGAGTTGGCATGTTACTAAGCTCCCCAGCCGGAAATGATTTATTGTTTGATGAAAGCTATTGCGAACAGGGCAGAAATTTTGCCAATAAAGTTTGGAATGCTTTTCGATTAATTAAAGGTTTTGAAGTTGATTCTTCTCTGACACAACCCGAATCAAGTAAAATAGCTGTTGAATGGTTTAACAACAGATTATCTGAACAACTAGAAATTATAAACGATCATTATTCTAAATACAGAATGAGTGATGCGTTAATGACTACCTACAAATTGGTTTGGGACGATTTTTGTGCTTGGTATCTTGAGGTAATAAAGCCTGAATTTATTGACGGAAAAGCGCAATGTATTGACAATGATACATTCAACGCCACCATTATCTTTTTGGAAGAACTGTTAAAAATAATGCACCCTTGGATGCCTTTTATTACCGAAGAAATTTGGCATCTAACTAAAGAAAGAAATGAATTAGATTGCATCATTTTGGCAGAATGGCCAAAAACAATAAACCTAAACAAAGATTGTTTGCAAACATTTGAAATGGCAAAAGAAATTATTGCTCAAATTAGAAATATTCGTCAGCAAAAAAACATTTCACCAAAAGAAAAATTATCAATCATTGAAAAATCTGACAAATCAAAAACAAGCATAAACTATACTAGCGTAATTAACAAGCTCGGTAATCTTTCTTCTTATGACTATTCGAATGAGAAAAAAGAAAACGCATTTAGTTTTATAGTTTTAAACACAGAATTTTTTGTTCCGTTAATAGGCAACATTAATTTAAAAGAAGAGAAAGAAAGATTAACCAAAGAACTTGTTTATCTCAACGGATTCTTAAACTCTGTGCAGATAAAATTATCTAATGAACGTTTTGTGTCAAATGCAAAACCTGAAGTTATTGAGTCAGAAAGAAAAAAACAAAGCGATGCGTTAACTAAAATAAAATCATTAGAAGAACAGATTGCTGCCTTAAAATAAAATTTAAAAAATCATTCAATTCATTATATTAATTCAAACAAACAACTAAATTTGTAACTCAAAAAAACGACTATGAATTTTCCATCAGATTTAAAATACACAAAAGACCACGAGTGGGTAAAAATTAGTGGCAATGAAGCAATCATCGGAATTACCGATTTTGCCCAACGCGAACTTGGCGATATTGTTTATGTTGATGTAAACACTATTGGAGAAACAATTGACAAAGAAGCAGTTTTTGGAACCGTTGAGGCAGTTAAAACTGTAAGCGACCTATTTATGCCATTAAGTGGTGAAGTTTTAGAAGCTAATGGAGATATTGACTCAGCACCTGAGAGTGTAAATAACGACCCTTACGGAAAAGGATGGATGATTAAAGTTAGACTTACTAACGAAGCTGAAATAAATGACCTTTTAAGCGCAGACGACTATAAAAAATTAATAGGCGCCTAACTTTTGCTAACCATAATTATTAAAAACCCTTTCTCGTGATTACTACGAGAAAGGGTTTTTTGTTTTTATACTTTTAAATCCTCTTTAACAACTAAATATCTTATTACTACAATTCATAGCATTACTTTGCTATGCCAAAAACTATCTTTACTCAAATTAAATTTATGGAAACGCCAATTGTAAGTTATTTTAAAGGTAGAGGAGCTCAACTCAACCCCAATAACAAATTCAATAAAACAAAATATTCTCAAGAAAATCTAGAAATAATTGATGAAAGTTTCCTACAAAAAGATAAAACAGAAATAATTTATTCTTACCCCAAAACCATCATCAACAAAATAGAAAGTGAAGATATTGGCGTGGGCTATTCCTTAAACCCTTATCAAGGTTGTGAACATGGTTGCGTTTATTGTTATGCGAGAAACAGTCACGAATACTGGGGATACAGTGCCGGACTGGATTTTGAACGGAAAATTATCGTTAAAAAAAACGTTATCGAAGTTTTAGAAAAAACATTCAGCAACAAAAAATGGG
>CANFQR010000182.1 GCA_947449125.1 Bacteroidota bacterium
CATAAAACGATTTGTAAATATCTGTTCCGCCATTACCGCCAGGCATGTCTGAAATAAAATAAAGTGTCTTCTCGTCGGCAGATAAGCAAGGATGGCCGCAAGAATATTCATCGCTATTAAAAGGCAATTCTGTTACGTTATTCCATTTATCTTTTAACAACTCTGCTTTATATATTTTTAAATCATTTTCACTTCTTGTGTTTTTAGCCAATTTGCGTTTTTTCGCATAATTACTCCTGGTAAAATAAACTGTAGTTCCATCTTTGGTGAAGCAAGCCGGACCTTCATGAAACTGACCGTTTACATTTCCTTTTAACAGCATCGGACTAAGCCATTTACCCTCATTATCTTTTGCTGTATAATACAAATCCAAATAAGATCTTCCTGTCCAGTTATAAATATCTTTGTTTATTAAACCTAAGTTCAGCTTAATTTTATCACCTGCAAACACAATACCGTTACCATATGGTACCTGGCTAAAGGCTGTTGCAATTTCCGGAATATTAGCCACTTTTACCGAATAAAGCGTGGTGTCTTTTTTAAATGAATTTATAGACTTGCAGGATGCTAAAAGCATTTCGGCTACAAAATCATCTGGTACTTTTTTAAGATATTTACCAAACCATATTTTAGCTTGGTCGTATTTCTCGAGAGACATTAAAATTTTACCATAGTAAAACATATTAGAGGGATCACTCTCAGGAATGTTTACAACAATAGAATACCATTTCTCAGCATTTAAAATATCGTTAACCATTCTGTATGAATTTGCTAACTTTTCTTTAGCATCGGCTTTATCATGTTTTTTTTGATAATCTTCAAGATTTTCAATAGCTCTGGCATACTCAAATTTATCATAATGCTTTACACCTAATTTATATAACCTTTCTGAGCATGACGTAATAATTGCTACAGATAATAACGAAAATAAAAATACTTTTTTCATAGTTTAAATTTTAAAAATAACGGGGAGTTTTAATTTTTACCAGATTCTTGCCAAAATCATAACCAATCATAATTTCGTGAGTTCCGGCAGAATATTTTCTGACATTAGTTGTTGTAATATCAAAAGCGTAACCAACTCTAAAACGTGTGTTTGTTTGATATTCTATCATAACAACCGCTGCGTCTAAAGAACGATAACCTATTCCGAACCAAAACATATCTTTATATAATAAATTTAAGTTTATATCGCCTTGGATTGGCGCCGCAGGAAGGTACTTTACCAAAGCAGATGGTTTTAATTTAAATTCTTCATTTAATTTTACAATATAACCACCATACAAATAATAGTGTCTCTGCAGAAATGATGCTTCACTCACATCAAAACTAAAATTTTGCTTTGAATCATAAGCTAACAATGTAGGTACAGAAAATCCTGCGTACCATTTATCAACAAAATAATAGGCCCCAAAACCCATTTTAGGCAACCACGCGGTTTTTCTCCCATCAAAAACCTCGTCGCCGCCATCCCAATAAATAACTTTATTGCTGTTTAAAACGTAATTTGATACTCCGGCTTTAATTCCAAACGCAAGCCTGCCTTTATTAAGTTTAAGCTGATAGGCATAATTGGCGTAAATATCGGTTTGTTCGGTTGCTCCTATTCTATCGTTAGTTAAAATTAAACCTAAACCCATATTATTTGATTTTGATGGAACTAAACCATCAACAGCTAACAACAATGTTTTGGGTGCACCGCTAAAATTAACCCATTGGTTTCGGTGAAGTAAGGACGAACTGGTATATTTATGACTACCTGCATATGCCGGATTTAAAAATAATCCGTTAAACATATACTGGCTTATCATCACATCTTGTTGGGCTTTTGCAACAAAACAAGATGCTGCTGCAAAAATTATTATTACAATTTTTTTCATAATTATGATTTTTAATTTTATTAAAATTTAGCGTCTTAATTCAACATAACCTTTTAAAACAATGGTGCCTTTGTTTATTTCTAAGATTGCAAAATAGGTTGCGTCGGGAAGTTTTTCGCCGTTATTGCTTTCTCCATTCCATTCGTTATTGTAACCAGTTTTATTATAAACTATATTACCCCATCTGTTATAAATAACCAGTTCATTATCAGGATAAGCTTCAATGCCATGAACCACAAACCAATCGTTTTTAGTATCATTATTAGGAGAATACCCCGTTGGCATTTCCAGTATCATAGGTTGGTTTAATTCTAGTTGAGCAAATGCCCTGCAACCGTTTGAATCGGTAACTATTACACTGTAAGGAAAGGGGTTAGGAAAATAAGCTGTTAAATTGTAAACATCTTCTGTTGTTGCACCATTTGACCAAATGTATTGATAAGGACTTATACCACCAGAAACCGTGAGATCTATAGAACCATCGTTTCCATTATAAGTACTGATGTTATAACCCCCTGCATAAAGAGGACTATATAAACTTAATTGTAAAGGTTTTGGTTCTGTTATTATTGTTGTATCATTTAACACACATCCATTGGCATCCGTAACAATTAAAATATAAGTTCCACTGGTTACTGATATTAAATTTTGGGTGTGGAAAGGTAAATATGAACTCTGCGGGTTTCCGAAATCATACCAGCTGTATTTATATGGTGGAGTACCACCTGCCAATTGAATATTAATGTTTGCAGTAGAATCGCCGTAACATTTTAAATTGTCTACATCTTTTTCAAGCGAAATTGTTTTTGGTTGAGTAACAATAACTACAGATGTATCTTTACAACCATTGGCATCTCTAATTATTACTGAATAAGTACCTGCACCAATATTGCTTAAATCTTCTGTTATAAAGCCATTTGACCAATTATATGTTATAGGACTAACACCACCATTTACAATTAAATTAACAGAACCATTAGAAACTCCATTACATAAAGGACTTGTTACAACATATGAGTTTGTAAGCAAAGTAGGCTGAAATAAAGTTGTATCAACACTTGCATTACAATTATTTAAGTCTGTTACACTCAAATAATAATAACCCGCACCTACATTATACAAACTCTGAGTGGTTGCTCCATTACTCCACAAGTAATTATAATTAGAAACCCCTCCTGTAACACTCACATAAATTACTCCGTTTACCGAACCATTACAGCTTAAGTTATATTCATTAAAATGACTTAATGAATCTATTGTAGCAACTAGTTTGTTTGGTTGTGTTAAGTTTACAAATAAAGTTGATGAGCACCCATTTAAGTCATGAGTAATAACAGTATATACACCTGCTGATAAATTATTAATATCTTGGGTGTGTGCATTATTTGACCATGTATATGTATAGGCACCAGTTCCCCCATTAACAGAAATATCAATACTTCCATTATTATTACCAAAGCAACTAATGTTATAGCCGTTATAATTACTTGTATTGGTTAATATTGTTTGTAACAAATTTGGCTGAGATAAGGATACTGTTTTTGTCACAAAACAACCATTTGCATCAGTTACTAAAACACTATAATTTCCTGCTCCTAAATTTAATGCTGTTGCAGTAGTTTGTGTTGATACAGTTGACCAACTGTAAGTATATGGACCAGTTGCTCCACTTACCGTTACTGATGCCGAACCATCTGTTAATCCGTAACACGAAATATTTTGTCCGTTATAATTTGAGGTGATGCTTGTTGTTGCTGTTAACTGGCTTGGTTGGTTTAGCGTTAAGGTTTTAGTTATGTTACAGCCGTTGGCATCGGTAATTGTAACACTGTAATTTCCGGCTCCTAATCCTGTAGCTGTTGTAGTGGTTTGTGTGGGAATTGTTGACCAACTATAAGTGTATGGACCTGTTCCATTTGAAACAGTTACACTTGCCGAACCATTACTTGCTCCATAGCAGGTTAATTGTTGACCATTGTAATTTGATATGACAGATGCCGTTGCAACAATTGTTAATGGTTGTGTTAACGTTACTGTTTTGGTAATAGCACAGTTATTGATATCTTTTACAATGACTGAATATGTCCCGGCACTTAAATTGCTTGCGCTATATGTTGTTTGAGCAGGGTTAGAACTCCAGTTATAACTATATGGCAGAGTTGCACCACTTGCAATTACTTCAGCAGAACCGTCTGAAAGTCCTGAACAAGAAATATTCTGACCATTGTAATTTGAAGTAATACTTGTTGTTGCTACTAATTGTGTAGGTTGTGTTAACGTAACTGTTTTGGTTATACTGCAATTATTAATGTCTTTTACGTTAACAGTGTATGTGTTTGCTCCTAAATTTATGGCTGTTGGGGTTGTTTGATTGCCCGGTGTCCATGAATACGAATACATACCAGTACCTCCTGTGGCTATTACACTAGCTGAGCCATCGCTTAATCCAAAACAACTAATGTTAGCTCCATTATAATTAGAGGCAACTGTTGCTGTAGCATTTAAAACGGAAGGCAATGTTATAACTGATGTGGATGAAATACAGCCTCTCATATCTTTTACAATTATTGAATAGGTATTTGCCACAGCTGCATTTAATGTATAGTTACCTACAGATTGATAGGTTGTTCCATTATCAAACGAAACATTATAAGGTCCATTATCCCCACCAGCCGGAAAAACAACAATTGGTGTTGTAGCGGTTCCCAAAGCATAACATTTGTTATATGTTATGTTATTAATTATGACTTCTGGCTTAACAAATAACGTAAAGGTTTTTAAAGAAGAGCAATTATTTCCATCTTTCAAC
>CANFQR010000183.1 GCA_947449125.1 Bacteroidota bacterium
AATATACGTGTGGTTGTTTTTTGTAGTTGTTTGATTGGTGTAGTAGGTAAAATTAAAACCCTTATCAACTAATTTTTGTTTAGATATTTTGGTAGTATCGCCCTGCAAATTTTCCTCGAGTATTCTTCTGTTTTTTCGTAAGGTATTATTAATGTTTCTTACAAAATTATTACTGTCGCTGTTTATTTTATTATTAAATGAATTGCGACACAAATCGCTGCAAAATTTTTTATCGATGCGGCCTTTTATTAATTCGCCACATTCAGGGCAGGCACGTTTTTCCATATTAAGCTATAATTTTTAGGGTGTTTTTAACCATTTTGGCTTTTTGTTTGGCTTTTAGTACATCACTGTCAACAATTGTAACATGCCCCATTTTACGAAATGGTTTTGTTATGGTTTTACCATACAGGTGAACATAAACACCACTAAATTTTAAAACATCTTCAAGTCCTTGATAAATAGCCGCACCCTCGTAACCAAAATCTCCCAGCAGATTTACCATTACGCCGGCTTTTACAATAGATGTATCTCCAAGCGGTAAGTTTAAAATTGCCCGCCATTGTTGTTCAAATTGTGAAGTAATGTTTCCTTCAATTGTGTGATGACCGCTGTTGTGCGTTCGAGGTGCAATTTCATTAACCAGTACTTTTCCATCTTTAGTTAAAAATAGTTCAACGGCTAAAAGCCCAACTATTTTTAATTTTTCAGCAATATCAGCTGCTAATTTTAATGCTTCTTTTTCTACGCTTTTTTTAATGTTTGCAGGACTAAATAAAAATTCAACCAAATTGGCTTCGGCATTAAATTCACATTCAACCACCGGAAAACATTTAATTTCCCCGCTTTCGCTTCGAGCAACAATAACCGATAGTTCTTTGTCAAAATCTACTAGCCTTTCTAATACCGAGGGTTCGTCAAAAGCTTTATCAATGTGGTGAGGGTTAACTAGTTTTACTACGCCTTTGCCATCATAACCACCTTTACGCAATTTTTGAAAAAAAGGAAAGTAATTAGCGTATTTAGAAATTTGTTTTTTATTGTCTACTAAAAAAAAATCAGGACTGGGAATGTTATTGCGTTGATAAAACATTTTTTGCAAGCCTTTATCCTGAATCATTTCAATAATGTGTGGTTGCGGGTACACTTTTTTTCCTTCTTTTTCTAAAGCTTTAAGAGCTTCTACATTAACGTTTTCAATTTCTATTGTAATAAGGTCTTTATCTTTTCCAAAATCGTAAACAGTATCAAAATCATTTAAATTTCCTAAAGTGAATTTTTTGACCAAATGTTTACATGGCGCATTTTTATCGGGATCAAGTACAGAGATATTTAAATTTAAGTTAATTGCATGTTGAATAAGCATTCTACCCAATTGCCCCCCACCTAAAATGCCAATATTAATTTGTTGAATGGTTTTATTCATGAATAAAAATTTGAACCATAAAGATAAATAAACTAATATTGATACATTAAAAATATTTAAAATACATGAAAAAAGTTGCAATATTCTTTCTTATAATTTTATCGAAACTGGCTTTTTCGCAAAGCGGATTTAAATGTGGTCAGGATGTGGCCAATGATTATTTATTTAGTCAGGATAAAACAGCAAAGCAACATTTTGAAAAATTAATAGAAGATGCAGATAAGTTATCCAACATCAGATTAAATGTTAATAATAGCTCAAGCACGTTTACCATTCCGGTTGTATTTCATGTGTTACATTTAGGAGGAAACGAGAACATCAGCGATGCACAAATACAAGACGCCGTTACCATTTTGAACAGAGATTTCAGAAAAAAAAATGCGGATACATTAAGCATTGTTTCTCAATTTAAAAATTTAGCTGCCGATTGTGATATAGAATTTAGATTGGCAACACTTGATGAAAACGGAAACTGCACAAATGGCATTACTCGTCATTATACACCAAACACCAACTGGACTGTAAACTTTAGTAATTATTTGTATACCTGGGACCGAACAAAATACTTAAACATTTATGTTGTAAAAACCATGCAAAATGGGGCAGCAGGTTACACTTATTTGCCGGGACAAGTTAGTGCCATTGCTGATGCTGTTGTTATTTTACATAATTATACCGGAAGCATTGGTACATCGAACAACTTTAGTTCAAGAGCGCTGACACATGAAGTAGGACATTGGTTTAATCTTCAGCATGTATGGGGAAGTACTAACCAGCCTGGTGTGGCTTGCGGGGATGATGGTGTTACTGACACGCCAAATACAAAAGGACATTCTTCTTGTAGCTTAAATTCGGCGGTATGTTCGCCGGGCGTTGTTGAAAATGTACAAAATTACATGGAGTATGCTTATTGTTCCAAGATGTTTACAATTGGCCAAAAAAACCGTATGCAAAATTGCATCAATTCGGGAGTAGCAGGACGGGATAATTTATCGAGTGCTACTAACTTAATTGCTACCGGAGTAATTAATCCAAATTTTAATTGTGCGCCAAAGGCAGAGTTTACATCTAATTCAATTACTTGTGTAGGTAATAATTTTAATCTAACTGATTACAGTTATAACGGTCCTGTTACAACTTGGCTATGGAGCAGTCCATCAGCTATAAACACATCAACACTTCAAAATGGTGTATTAACTTTTACAAATTCAGGGCTTGCATCTGTAAAATTAAAAGTTGGAAATGCCTTTGGTGAAGATTCAATTATAAAACAATCCTTAATAGTTTTATCAGGTTTAAACAGTGGCATACTAAATTTGATACAAAGTTTTGAAACTAATTTTCCGGATTCTAATTGGTTAAAATTTACGCCTCAGTTCGGTTGTTCGTTTGCTACATATACCAATTCCTCTGCCAGCGGAACTAATTGTGCCTGGGTAAATAATTATTACGACAATCCAACCGGATCAGTTAGTATATATAGTCCTTTGTACAATTTCCAAAATTTGATTAATGCGCCTCAACTTTCTTTTAAATATGCTTATGCACAACGATTGATTGCAGATAATGATGTGTTTAAAGTTTATATTTCATCTAATTGTGGAGGTAGCTGGACACAACTTTTTTCTAAGAGCGGTTCTCAATTAAGCACAACAGGTGCATTGGTTGCTTCGCCTTTTTTAAATCCTTCTCAATCGCAATGGGCAACCGAAAATATTAATTTGTCAGCTTATTCAGGAAATCAAAAGGTAGCGTTTAAGTTTGAGTTTATTCCATATACGCCTTCGCTGGGTAATAATTTTTTTATTGATGATATAAATATTTCAGGAATTGTTTCAGTTATTGAAACTGATTCTGACTTAAACGGGGTACAGGTTTATCCAAATCCTGTTGCAGAAAATTTAATAATTAAAGCAGATGATTTGCAAAAAATAAAATCGGTAATGTTATTTGATATACTGGGAAAAGAGCTTGCTGTAAGTATAGAAAAGAACACAAATTATTTTCAACTGTTAGTTAAAACTTTACCTAAAGGAATTTATTTCTTGAGAATATTTTCTTCTGAAGGAAGTAAAACAATAAAATTATTTAAGGAATAATAAATCACCCAATAATTTCGAATAACCCCCAAAGCATAAGTATTAGACCTATTGAGGTAAAGCTATACATGACAATTGTGAAAGACTGATTTGAATGAAAGTTGATGCAGGTTATTAAAAATCCGGACAATAAAAAAAAGCCAGCAACTCCCAATTTTATTAATCCGTTTTTTGATTTTATGGCATGTTGAATTTTTTTTAGCCGACTGATTATTTCTGAAACTATTATTTCATTATTAGTTTTTTGTAATAGAATTTTTTCTATTTCTTCAAAACTTTTGTTTTCTTCTGCCAAGTTTTTGGCATATAAATATAAATTATCCCATTCTACCTCTTGCATTAAAACAGTGTAATTAAGTTGATAACTAATTTAATGAAATTAGTTGTTTCTAAAAATGATTTTTGTCAATTATGATATTTTGGTGTGACTTTAATTTATGCCGAGGTACTAAATAAATTTGCATGTGGTACTTTTTTCCAGTAACGGTTATCAAAAGCCAAGCAAATATTGCGTAAAAACGGTTTGCCTTTTTTACAGATTGTAATTTTATTGTCTTTTAATATAATTAATTCATCGTTAATAAGATTGATAAATCGCTTTTTGTTGTTTGTGAAATGTTCGTCAATATCAGTTTCATGTTTACACATTAACTTTAAAATGTGTTGCCTTACGATTAAATCTTCTTGAGTTAAGGAGTGACCTTTAAATATTGGAAATTTATTTTCGTTAATTGCTTTTTGATATTCTTCAACTGTTTTAATGTTTTGTGCAAATCCCTCCCAGGTATCGCTAATAGCCGAACAACCTAAACCAATTAATAGTTTAGTAGTGTTAGTAGTATAGCCCATAAAATTTCGGTGTAAATTTCCGGAATTAAAAGCTTCAAAAAGTTTATCGTTTGATAATGCGAAATGATCTAAACCAATATCTGAATATTTAGCTTTTAAAAATAATTTTTTGCCTTCTTCATACAAATTTCTTTTATAAGCATCTGCAGGTAAATCTTTTTCCGAATATTTTCTTTGTCCCGGTTTTAACCATGGCACATGAGCATAACTGTAAAAAGCTATTCTTTCAGGTTTTAAGGAAATTATTTTTGTAACGGTATCATTTATGCTGTTTATTGTTTGAAAGGGGAGACCGTAA
>CANFQR010000184.1 GCA_947449125.1 Bacteroidota bacterium
AAACCGTCCATTAAAGCAAACGCACCATTGTGATGAAAGTCGTCTCCCATAAACCAATCTGTTACGGGGGCCTGCGGACTCACTGCTTTTAAAGCCGGATGATTACTCAGTGCGGCCATTGTGCTGTAAAAACCAGGATATGAAATTCCAAAGACACCAAAATTACCGTTATTGTTTGGTGTGTTTTTAATCATCCAGTCAATTGCATCATAGGTGTCGCTGGCTTCATCTGTTTCATTGTTTTTTTTGTTTTCAATAAAAGGTCTAACATCTACAAATTGGCCTTCGCTCATGTATTTGCCTCTAACATCTTGCATTACAATAATGTAATTTTTTTTAATATAATTTACCCAATGTGTTTTATATAACCTAGTAGAAAATAAATCCTTTCCGTAGGGCGAGCACGAATAAGGCGTTCGCATCATTAAAAATGGGTGTTTTTCTGAATTGTTTTTTGGCGCATAAATACAGGTATACAGTTTTATACCGTCACGCATTTTTATGTAGGTTTCTGTTTTAGTGTAATTGTTCGATAGCCAGGCGCTGTCAATTACCTGACTATTTATTGCACCAAGAGTTGCTAAAAATAAAATTAAATAGAGCTTTTTCATTAAGTTAAATTATATAATTTATAAACTTAAAACAATTATAAATTGATTAACAATTTATAGTTTAAAACATTGAGCCAAGCGCTTTTAAAAACAAGAGGCTTTCTATTACTTTTAAAGGATAATGAGTACCGAAAAACGGAATAAATTCAGGCAAAAAAACACACCCGAAAACAGTGTTGAAGAAATAGACAATCAAGCAATTGAAGATTATGAGCCTGTAAAAGAAAAAACTAAACCAGAAGAAAAAAAAACCAGGTCTAAGTCTGCTGAGAAAATTAACTCTGAAAAAGAAAAAACGGATTCAAAAAAAACTCAGGATCAAAAATTAAATCTGAAAGATAGATACGAAAAAATAAAACTAATTTACAACGACGAGCGCAGTCAAAAAATAATTGGTTTGTTTCTAATTATGTTTTCTGGTTATTTTGCTATTGCTTTTACTTCTTATTTTTATACCTGGGACGTCGATAATACAGCTGTAATGGGAGATTATCATGAGTTATTTTTACCCGAAACAATTGTAAAAAACTGGTTGGGTAAAGTAGGTGCAATTGTTTCTTACTTTTTTATGTATAAAGGGTTTGGAGTTTCATCATACATTATAGTGCCTGTTTTATTTTTGTTTGGTTTACAAAAACTTATTCAAAAAAAATTAATTAATGTAAGCTCATTTAACGCTAAGTGGTTATTTATATTAGTATGGACTTCGTTATTACTTGATTATTTTTTGCATGATACCTTACCACATTTAAACGCATATGGTTTGTTTATTAATGAGCAAATTTCAGGTTTTGTTGGCAGTGCTGGTTTACTTGCTTTATTAGTTTTTTCATTATTAATCTTTTTGGTATTGGTGTTTAATTTTTCATTTAAACTACCTACAAAACCCATTATTGAAGATGATAAACAAATTGAGGATGAAATTGACAGTGAAATTAAAACAGAACCAAAATCATATAATAATTCTTTTAACGAAATAAAGGAAAACAGAATTTCACCTGAGGAAGAAGCTGAATTATTGAATTTTGAAGTCATAACTAAATCTGAAGTTGAAAAAGTTGAGGAAACAAAATTTGAAGTAATAAATAATTCAATCGAAAAGCCAGATGAGGTTTTGAATGTAGAAAATAAAATAGAATTATCGGGTGCAATAGAAAGTACGGAGGAGACAATAAAAAAAGATGAGCCCGAATTTGAAATTGGAAAAACTGTTGAAGAGCCTGTTGTTTTGGAGGAAGAAAATAAGGCAGCAAAATTAGTTGAGGAATTTGGAGAATATGACCCAACATTAGATTTGGGTTCATACCAGTTTCCGGGTTTTGAATTGCTTAACGATTATGGTAATACAGCCAGTAAAGTAAATCAGGAAGAATTAATTGCCAATAAAAACAGAATTTTAAGTACACTTAAAAATTATGGCATTGAAATAGATAAAATAACTGCTACAGTTGGCCCAACGGTTACTTTGTATGAAATTGTTCCGGCAGCGGGCGTTCGTATAAGTAAAATAAAAAATTTGGAGGATGATATTGCTTTAAGTTTGGCTGCTTTGGGCATTAGGATTATTGCACCAATTCCGGGTAAAGGAACTATTGGTATTGAGGTTCCTAACTTAAATCCGGAGATGGTACCAATGCGTAATATTTTATCTTCAGAAAAATTTAATAATTCTCAGTTTGAATTGCCAATTGCATTAGGTAAAACCATAAGTAATGAAATTTTTATTGCCGATCTTGCAAAAATGCCGCATCTGTTAATGGCAGGAGCAACCGGCCAAGGCAAGTCTGTAGGATTAAACGCTGTGTTGGTTTCTTTGCTTTACAAAAAACATCCTTCTCAAGTTAAGTTTGTATTAGTTGATCCTAAAAAAGTGGAGTTAACCTTGTTTAATAAAATTGAACGTCACTTTTTAGCTAAGTTACCTAATTCTGAAGATGCAATAATTACAGATAATACTAAGGTTATTCATACCTTGAATTCTCTGTGCATAGAAATGGATAACCGTTATGCTTTATTGCAGGATGCTCAGGTGCGCAACATTAAAGAATACAATCATAAATTTGTAAATCGTAAATTAAACCCAAACGACGGTCATAAATTTTTACCTTACATTGTTTTGGTTGTAGATGAATTTGCCGACTTAATTATGACAGCTGGTAAAGAGGTGGAAACGCCAATTGCACGTTTGGCCCAGCTAGCCAGAGCAATTGGTATTCATTTAATTATTGCAACACAAAGGCCATCGGTAAATATTATTACAGGTACTATTAAAGCTAATTTCCCGGCACGAATTGCCTTTAGGGTTACTAGCAAAATAGATAGCCGCACCATTTTAGATTCTGGTGGAGCAGATCAGTTAATTGGACGTGGCGATATGTTGCTAAGTACAGGTAACGATCTTATCCGCATTCAGTGTGCATTTGTGGACACCCCTGAAGTTGAAAAAATAACTGAATTTATAGGCAACCAGCGAGCTTATCCAAGCGCATTTTTACTACCCGAATACGTTGGTGAAGATGGCGGGGATGGAGCAGGCGAGGTTGATTTGAGTGAACGCGATAAAATGTTTGACGATGCCGCTAAATTAGTGGTACAGTTTCAGCAAGGAAGTGCTTCTTTTTTACAACGAAAATTAAAATTAGGGTATAACCGTGCAGGACGAATTGTTGATCAGCTTGAGGCCGCAGGAATTATTGGAGGTTTTGAAGGCAGCAAGGCTCGCGATGTATTGGTTAAAGACATGATTCATTTAGAAGAAATTTTACAAAAATTAAGAAACCGATAAGTGTAATTAAACTTTTTAGTGTTTATGCTATCTTATTTGGTATTAAATTTGCAACCCAAATGTTATGAAAAAAATAGTTAGTTTATTATTTGTTTGCCTTTCAATTGTAATGCAAGCTCAAGACCAAGACCCAAAGGCAAAAGCCATTTTAGATGATTTAAGTAAAACAACCAAGGCATACAAAACAATTACAGCCGATTACACCCTTTCGTTTTTAAATAAGGAAAAAAAGGTAGTTGAAAAACAAACCGGCAAGGTTCAAATTAAGGGAAATAAGTTTAAACTTGAAATTCCGGGAAATACTATTGTGTGCGACGGAAAAACGTTATGGAATTTTAATAAGGACGCTAAAGAAGTGACTATTAAAAATTTTGAAGTAGAAAATGACGACCAATTAAATCCGAGTAAAATATTTACGCTATATGAAACCGGTTATAAATTTAAATATGATAAAGAAGAAAAAGTTGGTGTTGCAGCTTGTCATGTTATAGATTTATACCCATCTGTAAAGCCTGAAAAGAAAAAATTTCATACAGTAAAAATTTATGTTGACAAAGCAAAAAAACAAGTGGCTAAATTAGTAATGATTATGAAAGACGGAGGGCAAAATGTGTATGATATTAAAAGCTTAAAATCAAATCTTGAAATTTTAGATCCTGTATTTGTTTTTGACACTAAAAGTTTTAAGGCAGATCAGATAATTGATGAGCGTTAGTGGATGATTTGATTTATCAATGTTTACTTATTGCTTTCGTAGCTCTCAATAATTGCTTTTACTAGTTTGTGCCTAATAACGTCTGTATTATCTAATTCAATTATACTTATTGCTTCAATTTTTTTCAAATAGCGTATTGCCTGAACCAGTCCGCTTGGTTGTTTGCTTGGTAAATCAATTTGTGTAATATCTCCGGTAATAATAAATTTTGCATTTGCACCCATTCGGGTTAAAAACATTTTCATCTGGCTTTCGGTAGTGTTTTGAGCCTCATCTAAAATCACAAAAGCGTTATCTAAAGTACGTCCTCTCATAAATGCAAGTGGAGCAATTTGAATAATTCTGTTTTCGATGTATTGATTTAGTTTGTCGTTAGGAATCATGTCAATTAAAGCATCGTATAGTGGTTGCATATACGGGTCTAATTTTTCTTTCAAATCTCCCGGTAAAAAACCCAAATTTTCTCCCGCTTCTACTGCTGGTCTGGTTAATATAATTCGTTTTACTTCTTTGTTTTTTAAGGCTCTAACTGCCAGGGCAACGGCTGTATAGGTTT
>CANFQR010000185.1 GCA_947449125.1 Bacteroidota bacterium
ACTTCTCATTGGAGTTGGTAATTTAGGCCACTTGGGTGATTTGGGATTCAAAGGCATATTTACTGCGCCCTCCATGAAAGCAACTACATAACCATCCTTATCTACAATTACTCCATTAGAACTATACCATCCAACATGTTTACCGGAAAAAGTATAGATAGCACCATTTTCGAGATATCCTAAAGGGTTACCTCGCCAATCGTAAAAAGTCGTATTAGCAATGCAAATGTAAATTACGGCGTCACCATCAGTGTCATATAAATCAATTTCAGTGAGAATGTCGTTATCTGAATTATTATTTTGTCTATAATAAGTTTTCGACGGACTGGGTGAATAATTACTTTGTTGTATATTGGAATTACCTGAAGGGCGGTCAAAACGACTTTGCGCATTGTTTTTTGCAAACGAAATTATACATGTTATTGTAAAGAGTAATTTATTCATTTTCGAGGATTTGGTTAAGTGATAAAGTATTTGAATTGATAACATCTCCGTTAGCTAGGGTTACAACTGCTGTAATTTTTGTCTCACCGCCTGCAAACATGAAATTTCGCCTTAATTGATTATTTAAAACATACGTGAAATTATTAATATTTCCGAGATTAAAGCAAGGTCTCGCATTTTTTTCAATATTTAATGGAAAAGAACCATTACTTTCGAAACGTATATAGCCTAAATTTAAATTCGTCGGAACACAAACACATAACAGTATCTCTTTCCGAGCGAGGTCTAATTCTATTTTTAGTTCTATCACTGTCTTGAAGAATATTTGGTCTAACGGAATTAATCACGCTTATTATACATAAAGTCATAAGGGTTAGCGCAGTTTTTTTTTGCAGCTCCGAAATCGTTATTTAAAGATAATGTTTTTTGTTTACTTGTCCAAGGTTGTTATGCCTAGCGTTTATAAGTTCTTTAATGGCGGGCAAATTGTCCTCGAGTTGGCCGTGAAAGTGTAACAAAAAAATTGTCCGACACGCCCCGTGACAATGGCTTTGGTTCGCACACAATATTTTGTCGCCGTCCACCGTAACTTTTTACATCTGTCTTGTTATACTCTCATGCGAGAATTTAAAGTTAATCCGAAAAAGGAAAAGTTTTAAACAAACTCCAACCTTAAGACTTGCCGACCCTTTTGATTGAAAAAAGTCTTTGCGCTAGATGCAAGCCCTAAAATAAATGCCTAGTATAAAATAGGAAAAATGAGAAAAATTATAAGTAATTTATAATGTCGGGGGATTTATAAGAAAAGCTCATTGAATAGATGAGGGGAAAATTTGAAATTGATTTGGAGCCGTTAATCGTAGGTTGCCATGCCTAAAAATTTGAAACATGCACAACATATTTTTACAGCAGACGATTTGTTAGAATTATTATTTATTTTTTGATAGGAATTTATTTACAATTTCATTCGGAAATTTCATTTCTAAAACCCCGGGAGTTGTCTCGGGATCATATTGAGCAAACTTCCAGTTTTTCCCACCGTCATGGGAAATTGCAATTACCTCGCCTCCAATAGAGTTTTTATCCAACTTGACCTTTGTTGTTATATAGTTTATAACAATGCATAATTTACTTGATTTGTAATTTACACTTTTTGTTATTTCACCTATTTCAAATTCATAAGTGACTTTTTTCTCTTGAGCAACTTTTTTTAATTTCATTACGGGCTCAATCATAATATTCTTAATCTCCTGTAATGTAATTTTTTCGTCGGGATATTTTTGGAGTAAATATTCAAATATGTCAGGATAAATATAAAAAAGCGCCTTATCTGGGTCTCCACCGTTAAAAGCAACTAAATATTCTTTCAACTGATTTTTCATATTTATTTCGGAAACTTCATTCCCAATAGTATCGAGCAGAACTTGGCTTGCTTCGATATTTTGTAATTCCGTCTTGGACTGATTACAAAAAGCAAATATTAATAGGGAAATAAATGAAATTATTCTTTTCATGATTAATTGTTTTTATCACGACCATTAATTGCTACAAAAATAAAACCAATAATGCCAACAACTAAAGTTAAAACAAAAACGAACGCATAACGCGTGATGTCAAACTTGATCCATTCTTTACAGCTTGTCATGAATAATTGTGCGAACAAAAAGGGTAAAAATGTTTTAATTTTTTTATTCATGCAATTCTTTTAATATAACAGTCATTTTTTATTTCTCTTTATTTGTAACGGTGGACAAGGTCTAAAGTTAAAATTTAAGTTAATTTATTTTATTCTGGATTGTTCTTGCAACATTACCGCTAACCAAAAAATAACCACAACCACTTTCCTAAAATCAAATAATTTCTATACCAATTGTTTTACATGCGTATGGTTTGTTTTCTATCAGGGCCAACGCTTACAATTGTAATTTTAGTATTAACTGCTTTTTCTATGTACTGAACGTAATCCAATAATTCAACAGGCAAATCTTGCTTATTTTCAATAGAAGTTAAATCTCTATTCCAGCCTTTTAAAGTAATGGTAATGGGTTTAATATAACTAGGGTCAATATTATAAGGCAAATAATCTATCACTTGTCCGTTATAATTATAATGGGTACAAACTTCTATGTTTTCAAATTCACTCAAAATATCTGCTTTCATCATCATTAATTCGGTAACACCGTTTACCATTACAGCATATTTTAATGCAGGAATATCCAACCAACCCGTACGACGAGGCCTACCGGTGGTTGCGCCAAACTCGCGCCCTACAGCACGAATTTTTTCACCAATTTCATTTTCTAATTCCGTAGGAAAAGGGCCACTTCCTACACGCGTACAATACGCTTTAAAAATTCCGATGACATTGCCAATTTTATTTGGAGCAATACCCAAACCGTTACATGCACCGGCACATATAGTATTACTACTGGTTACAAAAGGATACGAACCAAAATCTATATCCAATAAACTTCCTTGCGCTCCTTCGGCCAATACTTTTTTTCCGGAAACCATGGCATTATTTAAATAATGTTCGGTATCTATAAATTGTAACTCCTTTAAAACATCAATGGCCTCAAACCATGCCGGCTCAAGTTCCTGAAGATTGTATTCAAAATTGTAAAAAGACAATAGTTGTTTATGTTTTTCAACTAAAGCGTTATATTTTTCTTTAAACTCGTTAGTTTCAATATCGCCAATTCGTAAACCGTTTCTTCCGGTTTTATCCATATAGGTTGGACCAATTCCTTTTAATGTAGACCCGATTTTATTTTTACCCTTAGCTGCTTCGCTTGCTGCATCTATTAAACGGTGAGTTGGTAAAATTAAATGCGCACGCTTACTAATTAACAACTTCGCTTTTACATCAACACCCAATTTAGAAAGTGCATCTAATTCTTTTTTAAATATTACAGGATCAATAACAACGCCATTACCAACAATATTAATAGCCACCGGATGAAAAATACCACTCGGAATTGTGTGTAAAACATGTTTTATGCCATTAAATTCTAGCGTATGCCCGGCATTTGGCCCTCCTTGAAACCTTGCAATAATGTCATAAGCGGGGGTTAATACATCAACAATTTTTCCTTTTCCTTCATCGCCCCATTGCAATCCTAAAAGTACATCAGCTTTCATAGTAATAAATTAAGAGGCAAATTTAATTTTAAATCAAAAGTTGGACAGATATTTTTAATAACTTTTTAAAAGTATAACTAGATTTAGTTACACTTTATAAAGCAGAAATTAATTGGCTTGTGCTTTAATTTATAAAACAGTTAATTAGTTTACTTTTAAGAAATTTGTAAATTTATACGATGCAAAAAATTACCATAGCTATTGATGGGTATATCAGTTGCGGCAAAAGCACCTTAGCTAAAGCCCTTGCTCAAAAATTAAATTACAGCTATATAGATACAGGAGCTATGTATCGCGCTGTGGCCGTTTACGCGCTTCGGAATAACTTTTTTGCTGACCATGTGATTAATGAAACAGAATTAATAAATTCATTACACAACATCGAAGTAAATTTTAAATACAACCCACTTACACACCTTTCAGAAACTTATTTAAACGGACAAAACGTTGAACAAGAAATACGAACGATGAAAGTTAGTGACCTAGTAAGTAAAGTAAGTTCAATTAAAGAAGTTCGCGAAAAAATGGTAGCTCTGCAACGCAAAATGGGTAAAAGCAAAGGAGTTATTTTAGACGGAAGAGATATAGGCACCAATGTTTTTCCGAAAGCAGAATTAAAACTGTTTATGACTGCTGATAATGACGTTAGAGCCCAACGCAGATTAAACGAATTTAGCAGTAAGGGTCAGTATTTTTCGTTAGATGAAGTAAAACAAAGTTTGCTTCAACGAGATACCGAGGATATTAACCGAAAAGAAAATCCGTTAATTAAAGCCGAAGATGCCGTTGTTTTAGACAACAGCGATATTAGCAAAGAAGAACAACTTGAATTTGTTTTAAAATTGATTGCCGATTTACAATTAATTGAAAAAAAACAACCTTTACAACATTAACACGTTTTAAACCGAAACATTATTATCTCTTAAAGCCTCATTTAAAGAGGTTTTTAAGTCGGTGCTCTCTTTACGTTTTCCTATGATTAAAGCACATGGTACTTGATACTCACCAGCCGGAAACTGCTTGGTATAACTACCGGGAATCACTACACTTCGTTCAGGGATATAGCCTTTAGATTC
>CANFQR010000186.1 GCA_947449125.1 Bacteroidota bacterium
GGACCACTTTCAACAAATTTAAAGCCTTTTGATAAGGCGTAATCTTTATATTTTTTAAAATCATCGGGGTGCACAAATCTGGCTACAGGAAGATGTTTGGGTGTAGGCTGCAAATACTGGCCTATTGTAACAACATCGCAATTAACGGAAGCTAAGTCGTTTAAAGTTTCAATTATCTCATCTTCGGTTTCTCCCAAACCAACCATAATTCCACTTTTAGTTTTAACATCGGCTTCATCTAATCGTTTTAAAACTTCTAAACTCCGGTCGTATTTAGCTTGTATTCTTACTTCTGCTGTTAATCGTCTTACTGTTTCAATATTATGAGAAACAATATCTGGTTCAACATCTATAATGCGTTGCAGGTTTTCCCATTTGCCCGCAAAATCAGGTATTAAACATTCAAATTTTGTTTCGGGACTTATACTACGAATTTCTTTAATAGTTTCTGCCCAAATTATAGAACCGCCATCTTTTAAATCGTCTCTATCAACACTCGTTATCACGCAGTGTTTAACTCCCATTAATTTAACTGAATTGGCAATTCGTTTTGGTTCATCCCAATCGGCAGGTTTTGGTTTGCCGGTAGCAACTGCACAAAATCCGCAACTGCGCGTACAAATATTTCCTAAAATCATGAAAGTAGCGGTGCCTGCACCCCAGCATTCACCCATGTTTGGGCAGTTTCCGCTTTCGCAGATAGTATGCAGTTTGTGTTGACTAACAATGCCGCGTACTTTAACATATTCTTCGCCAGTTGGCAATTTTACACGCAACCAATCTGGTTTTTTTATTTTTTTAATTTCTTGTTCAGGTTCCATTTTAATACCACTTTGATCCAAGAATAAATCCAACATGAAATGTTACGATAAAGTTTTCTTTGGGATTTCTTGCCATAATAGGTAAACCTTTAGGGAAAAAATCTAAAGATATACCGGTTTCAATTGCTCTGATAAGATTACTGTATGGGGCATATTCAAAACTTAGATTAAATTTTGCACTAGCACCCGGATATACTTTTATTTCCGCCAAACCATCAGAAAAAGAACCACGACCAAAAACACTATCTTGAGTAAAATTTTCGGAGTCAAATTTAACAACATCGGTAAAACCTGGTCCTCCGCCCGGATTATTTTGAGATCTGTATACCTGAACATAATAGGGTTTCGCAAACGCTAAAGTAGGACCAACAGAATAACTGTATCTTACTTCAACGGCTTTATTGTCGGCCTTTGAAAACAAAACATGTTGCATGCCTAATGCGCCTCTTAGTAAAAAAACCTGATTTAATTTACCATACACAAATCTTTTTCTGTTTTGTGCGGAGCCATTAACTTTAACTTCTTTAGGATGATTTAAGGATTGAAAATCTATTTCGTAAAACGAACGCGATTTTGCAGTAACATGTCTACCTCTTCTATACAATACGCCTAATCCTCTGGAGTTCGCGTAAATTTTCCCCATGCTCTCATTTCTATAAAGTACATTTAAGTTTGAACCATTCTCTAAAGTTAATGCAGGCTTGTCTTGAGCAGATAAAAAATTAGAAAAAAACAGTGCAAAAAATATGATACAAATTCGTTTAAACATCTTAACAAATTTAAATAATTACAAGGTATTATCCTATTTTTGTAAAAACAATGATAATGGTTACAAGCTATGTAAAATATAGAGGAGAGTTGAGAACAGAAGCATCTCATCTTCAGTCTGGAGCGATTTTAAATACCGATGCACCAAAAGATAATCATGGTAAAGGAGAAGCATTTTCACCGACCGATCTTGTTGCCACTTCACTTGCAAGTTGTATGATTTCTATTATGGGAATTGTATCCATGAAAGAGGGTTATACATCTATTGAGGGAGCGCAAGCTGAAGTAACAAAAGTTATGTACGCAGATCCAAGAAGAATAGGAGAGATACATATTAAAATTACATTTCCTCAAAATCCATATTCTGAAAAGGAGAAAAAAATATATGAGAATGCGGCACATACCTGCCCGGTGGCTAAAAGCCTGCATCCTGATGTTAAGCAAGTAATTGAATTTGTTTGGTAATAGTAATAGTTACTGGCTTTTTCAACTAAAGAAATAATCGCAAATGTTTAAAAATATAATTCAAAGTTTATTTACAAAAGGGCTGGTGGCGGTTATTAATTTTTTTATTTTAATAATTTCTTCCCGTTATCTCGGCGTTAGTTCAAGAGGAGAAATAAGCATTTTTATTTTAAATATTGCAATTATTCAGATTGTAAACGAAGTGTATACCGGTTATAGTTTGATATATTTTCTGCCAAAGTTTAATCTTTTAAAGGTGTATGTTTTGGGATTAATTTATACGCTTGTGTTTTGTTCGTTGAGTAATTTAGTAGTTGTCTTTTTAAATAAACAGGTGCCGGGGTATGGTTGGTTAGGATATATTATATCTTTTTTAGTTATTGTAAATACATTTAATTGCGTTCTGATTTTAGGAAAAGAAAAGGTTTTGATTTATAATTTTTTAAATTTTATTCAACCGTTTTTATTATTGGTAGGTTTATGTTTTTCGATGTTAGTTTTCCGAGAGTTTACTTTTAAATCATATATTTTACCTCTTTTGTTTTCATTTATAGCCTCATTTATTTTTTCTACAATAGTGGTTTTAAAACTTGATTTTAAAGAGTCGAATAAAAAATATTTTGAATTAAAACCATTGCTTGTTAACGGATTAATTTGTCAGGCAGCTGTTTTGATGCATATTTTTTGCAATCGTTATAGTTATTATTTACTTCCCAGTAGCGCAAAGGTTGGTTTATATTCATCGGCATCATCATTAATAGAATCTGTACTAATTATTGCAAATGGTATTTCGCCGGTTTTATTGGCAAGGGTAGCAAACACAGGCGATACTCTGAAATCTTCAGAGATTACGCTGAGCCTGAGTAAAGCAAGTCTTTTTTTTAGCAGTATAGTTGTAGCTTTTATATTTATTTTGCCAGAGGACTTTTACATTTATTTGTTAGGCAATGGTTATACAGGTATTAAGCGGTTAATGGTGTTATATTCTCCGGGAATTTTGATGGTTAGTTTTTTTGGAATTATCAGTCATTATTTTTCTGCACTCGGAAAATTAAAATTAATTCTGTTTTGTAATAGTTTTGGTTTTGTTATATCTCTAGTTTTAGCTCCGGTTTTAATTTCTAAATACGATATAGATGGCGCTGCATATACAGTAAATATGGCTTATATGGCAGTTGGTGTTGCTATTGGAGTAGTGTTTTTTGTAAACAATAAAATGAAACTGAAAAGATTGTTTAGCGTAAAGCAAGATTTAAATAATTTAAAATCACTTATCAGTTCAAAGAATAATTTTTAATTTTTTATAGTTGGTATGATTTACTTACAATAAATAAGTTTATACTGCTCGTAATCTCTTATGTAATCATTTTCATTGTAAGTAGTACTTGCTAAAACCATCAAAACCGATGATTCATTAAATGTCATGGTGTGCCAGCAGTTTGCAGGAACAAATAAACCTATATTAGGTTTATCTAAACTATAGGACTGTTTTTCGCCTGTAGGTAGTTCAATATTAATAATAACAATACCTGCTGTAGCAATTAATACCTGATTAGTGTTATAATGCGCATGATTGCCTCTTGTAACATTTTTAGGAGTAAAATATGACCAAAATACACGCTCAATTTTAAAGGGCACAAATTCTGTATTTTCATTTACGGAAAGATATCCTATTTCAGCATTGCCTATTTTTTTAAACTCAATTAAATAAGGGGAAATCATTTTACTAAATTATGAAAATAAAATTATACCTATTTTGAATAAAGCAATAAAAAAGTGATTAAAATGGCGGCTCATTAAAATCCTCTATGTCATTTCGCTTTATAATATCGTTGCGATTTTCATCAACATTATCCCAATTTTTAGAGGCAACTGTTTTGGTTCCCGGAGTTAAAAAATCATTATTTTGAGGTAATTGACCTGTACTAATGTCAGAATACATTGATGCTTGGCGTTCTGTGTAGTCCAAATCTGCAAATTTAGCATACTGACCAAGAAAACGAAGTTTAATGGTTTCTAAAGCGCCGTGACGATTTTTTGCAATGATAATTTCTGCTTTACCTAAAGTAGATTCCCCGTCTTCATCAATCTCTAATTTATAATATTCAGGTCTATAAATAAACATTACCATATCTGCATCTTGCTCAATTGCCCCCGATTCACGTAAATCACTTAATTGCGGCCGTTTGGTTCCGCCTGGTCTGTTTTCAACCTGGCGGCTTAATTGTGAAAGTGCAATAATTGGAATACTTAGTTCTTTGGCTAAACTTTTTAACCCTCGCGATATTTGACTTATTTCCTGCTCTCTGTTTCCTTTACTGTCGTTACCACCACTCATTAATTGCAAGTAGTCAATAATAATTAGTTCTATTTTTTGATTTTCTTTTAAACGACGGGCTTTGGCGCGTAACTCAAAAAGTGTTAATGCAGGAGTATCGTCAATAAACAACGGCGCTGCAGATAATTTATTAAGACGTTGTTGTAATTCAACAAATTCATGGTTCTCTAAATTACCCTTTAAAATTTTGTCCTGTGCAAATTCTGTTTCGCTCGATATTAAACGTTTTGTTAATTGAATGCTAC
>CANFQR010000187.1 GCA_947449125.1 Bacteroidota bacterium
ATAAGCCAAACGCTGCCCCCATGCTTAATTCAACCTTATTCAACAAAAAACAAATTAAAAATATAATAATGTTAAAAATGAAAAAGGTAAAAAATAAATCGCTTCGCTTATAAACACGGTAATATACAAAACGAATTAAAATAAACACCGAGACAAAATCAATTAAGAACCTGAAAGAAAATTTACTCAAGGTTTTTAGTAGTTCTGCCGTTGATGAATTAACGATTACTTCGCTGGAAAGTTGTAGTAGTGTCATAATTTATAATGTGTTTTAGGGATAATAGCTTTTCTTTAAAATTATTCTTTTTTACATTGCTATACATAAATGCAACAGCAAAACAATATTTACTTATTGAACCTTCACGAATGCGCATTTTTTTCATAGCATCTCTAAACTGCGAAGCTTGTTTTTTATCTTGTTTTACTTCGGCAATTACAAGATTACTTAATTGAAGTGATTGATCGTTTTTTTTAAATTCAAGATTAATATCAATGGTAACCCTTTCGGCACTGAGATTATTAACTAAGGTTATTCTGCTGTAGTTTACCCAAATTATAGGCTTGAGTATATTTGGATTAAAAGGTAATTCAGTTTGCAAAAATGAATATGCTTTTTCATTAAACTCTGTTAAGGGTGTATTTTCTTTAATGCGTTCTTTAATGGTTCTGCCTTTATTGTTTTTAAATTTTACTTCTAAAAATCCAAGATTAGAATCTACATACGTGCGATGCCGAATTTTAAATCGATTTAATTCTCCGTTATGGTGTTTATTATAAAGCATTAAATTATTGGTATCATAATACAATGTCTGGTAATTACTAATGACATTAGATTCAATATTAAGACATTTATAAAACGGTTTAATTTCGTTTAATAACTGAGGCAACAAATCTAGTTTAAATGTAAACTTGGTATCGGTTCTATTCATTAACTTAACACCGTCCATCTCCTTTAATGAAACAGCGCTAAATTGTTTTAAAATATTTTCAATTTCGGTCAAAATTTATTTAAAACTATAACTATATTTTTTTGTAGAAACCAAAACGTTATTAGCATCGTATGTTTTACGTTCGGTTTTAAAGCCTTTGGAGTCGTAGGTAATAATATTCTTTTTTAATTGTTTATTTTCTTTATCAAGAATTAATTCTTCTACTTTTTCTCCTAAATTATTGTACTTTGTTAATCGTTTTTCTTTGAGAATATTCTTGTCATCATGCTCTGTTTCCTCAATTATATCGCCACTTGAATTATATTTATATTTTGTAATTGATTTCAGGGCTCCTTCCTTGTCATAATTTATTTCTTCTAAAATGTTACCATTTGAATCATAAAAAATTTTTGAATCGGTAATGGTTTTATTGCTGTGGGTTTCGGTAATACTAATCGATTTTATGCCAGCCTTTTTTATTTCTTTCTTTTTTTGTGAGAAACAAAAAGTAGACAATAAAACTAACACAAATATTATCTTAAACTTATGCATAGGATTAATTAAAAATTGTTATTTGTTCTAATTCTTTAGTTTGTTTATTTTCTGTTATTTCTATTTCTTTAATAACGGCCACATCACCAGATTTTGATTGCAGTGTATTATCTTTTGAATAAACATAAATTTTGTACTTTCCCTTTCGTAAATATTTAAATTCAAATTCACCATTGTAATTAGCTTTGGTTTTATCGCTGTAACTTACAGCATCTCCATATAATATATAAACATCTTCATCATACCCCACATACTCTCCGTTTTTAATTGTAAAGGCATTATTCCAATCTTCAACCCAAATTTTACCTTTAATTGTTGAAGTGCCGCCCTCTCCAGCTGCTTTTTTGCATGCACTTAGTGAAACTAAAAATATAAATAAAATTGTTGATTTAAATAGATTTCTTTTTTTGATTAACATTTTTATAAATTAATTAGTGATTAATAATTATTTTTTTTGTACTGTTATTGTATTTTACAACGTACAATCCGCTTTCCCAGTTTGATGTTTTTATGATTATATTTTCTTTAAAGGAAGTTTTGAAAATAAGTTGTCCCATTAAATTTGTAACTTCGATGGTATCAGATACCTGTTGTGTTGTTTTAATAGTAAACTGGTTTTGAGCCGGGTTTGGAAACACATCAAAATCAGTTGCAGTTAAATTTTCTGAAGACAAACCTAAATAACAATTTGAGAGCATGTAGGACGGATAATTTAAAAGCGTATAATTTCCAATCCCATCAGGACACCTGCCGCTTGAAATATCCGCATTTTGATTTCCAAACATAACGCTATCAATAATTGAACTTAACCCGTTGCTCAAAATAATTTTATCGCCATCTTTATTTAATTTAAATGAGGCATGTAACTGATTACCCGGCAAGGTAATTTCATCAGCCCAAACAATCATATAATTATACGGTTGCAAAATTGTATTTTTAGGAAAGGCATATTTTGCTTTATCGCTATTTTGATTACTTAAATAATAATTACTTAAACTCAACGTCTTATTGGTGTTGTTATATAATTCTATCCAGTCTTCCAATAAATTAAATTCATTTTTAACATCGCTGTTGTTATTAGCAAGAAATTCATTTATAACAATCTCGCCTGGCAGTGGATTTGAATAAATTTTTAATTCATAAAATTCATGTTCTGCACGTTCAGGTGAAAAAATACCCGCATTAGAATTTTCAGCATAAACATAATATTGCATTTCATTTCCATCCAAAATAACATTTACTCCATAGGTGTTATCGCCTGCAACACCATCATTATGTAAACCGTCATCTTGCATAAGAATTCTTGTAAATTTTTCGGCTTGCGAAAAGCGATAAGCAAAATATACTGTACTTCCGTTGGTTATATTAGCTGTAAATGTTATTGGGTAATTTATGGTTGGAGTGTTAACTGAATTAACACCGCTAATTGTAGGTGTGGTTGCGCTTAATTCAGATGTAGACTGCAAATATGCCATTCTTGCCGACATTAAGGTTTGTATGCCCGGAACAGAATAACTGCCAACAGAATAATTATTGCTTAATGCGTTTTGAAATTGTGTATAAGAAAAAAACTTACGTGTATCGCTTAAAACTGCTGTGTCAATAACATTTTTTAATTGATTATAGTCTGTAACATAAGCATTATTAATAAAAGCTTCTTTTAAAATAGTGCGAACATGAGCCGCATACATTCGTTTATATAATTGATTATTATAAATTGCCTGAATTAATGGCCAGTAAATATCTCCTGAATGAATATTTAATGGTAGGTTTTGCATGTTGGTAATTGACAAACTTCCCAAGCTGCTGTTTAAGTTACCTAAAAAAGGAAAGCCCCCAAAACTCATGTTAAGATCCCAAACTATTGGATTGTAATGTTTTGTTCGGTCTTTATATAAATAATAATTCTGACAAAAAGCACCGCTATAGCTATCTAAATTTATTAGAACATTATTAAAAGCCAACATCCAAATTGCACGGTCTATATCTAAAATAGTAGATAATGTACTTGGATGATTGGTAACAGAATCACAAAGTGCTTCCAACTGTTTCCAGCCGTAATCTGATTTTATTTCATAAAAGTTAAAGTAACTTGTGCTATCGCCGGTTAACTTTTTTAAATTACACTTAGTATTGCTAGAAGGAGTAACCGAGGGATTACCTTTAATAAAAATACCATCCTGAGAGTAAAAATGATTTCCGCAAAACGTTTTGTTTATTGCTTCAATATTTGAATACAAGCCCATGTAGGTTCCGTTAATATATACCTGAGCAAAATTAGCATCAGGGCAATGCATATAGTTTTTTAATATTTTATAAGCAAGAACTTCTCTTATCATAGAAGGATCTTGATAACAATTGCTTAATTTAACATCAACATACCCTTGATAATTTTGATTTTTATAGGCATCCAATTCTATGTGAATAGGGTTTTTTAACCTTGAAGAATCGTATGAACTGTTTCCTTTATACCTTACTCCTACACTATCAAATTTAACACCGTTAATTTTCACCCACTGAGCCATCAAATAGTCTTCTTTTCCTAATTTAGAGGTATCTAACATATAATCCCAATTGGGATTAGAAAAATTAACCTCTATTTTTTGAATTGTAGTAGTATTATAAAAAGTTTGACTGCTTATATTGAAACAAGCAAACACAACTAAAGTTAATACACCTAAGCGATTTAGCATTGTTAATTTACAACTAGTTTTTGCGTTGTAATTTGATTTTTGTTTCCTGAAATTTGCACAACATAAATTCCTGAACTTAGGTCTTGAATAGTCAACGTAGTTTTTTCTGTGTCCAAATCTGAATAATGTAAAACCTGTTTACCTAACACATTAAGAATAGTAACAGAATATTTACCAGAAATATTTGATTGAATAGTTAATGCATCAGTTGCGGGATTTGGATATAATTTCAAAACAGTTTCAGATTTTTTGTTTTCTTTGAAGCCTACACCAACGCATACTGTGCAACTTGAAAAACAAATGACAGGTAAAACAGTGTCTTTTACAACACTAATACTTCTTTTACCTAACAAACTGCAAGATAACGGAACCGTTTCGGTATTTATAGCATTATTACCATTGTAATAAATAAAGTCATATGTATTATTGGTTGTATAGTTAATTATTTCATAAACATTAT
>CANFQR010000188.1 GCA_947449125.1 Bacteroidota bacterium
GGGAGTGAATAAAAAAATTGCCGAAAAATTAGGGTTGAGAAATATTCAGATTCTCGCTCCAAAAGCTAATTTGTTAAAAAAACTGGTAACGTTTGTGCCAAAAAGTCATCAGCAAACAGTTTTAGATGCTTTATTTGAAGCCGGAGCAGGTAATATTGGTAATTATGCCAATTGTAGTTTTAATTTAGAAGGGAACGGCACTTTTAAGGGAAATTCGCAAACTACTCCGTTTTTAGGTAACCCAAATCAATTGAGTGTAGAAAAAGAAATTAGAATTGAAACGATTTTTGAAATTTATAATGAAGATCGAATTATTGCTGCACTCATAAATTCTCATCCATACGAAGAGGTAGCTTTTGATATCTATAGCATAAGTAATAAACATAATTTAATTGGTAGCGGCATGTTAGGTGAATTTGAAATTCCGATGACAGAACAAGATTTTTTATTACATGTAAAAAAAACCTTTAATTGTGGGTGCATAAAACACACTCAAAAAACCGGGAATAATATAAAAAAAGTTGCAGTTTGTGGCGGAAGTGGCAGATTTCTGCTCAAAAATGCTATAAGCAGCAAAACTGACGCCTTTATTACAGCTGATTTTAAATATCATGAATTTTTTGATGTCGAAAATAAATTATTGCTAATTGATGCCGGTCACTACGAAACGGAACAATTTACACCAGAAATTTTTTATGAGATAATTCAGAATAAATTTCCTACATTTGCAATCCGTTTATCAAAAACAAATACTAATCCGGTAAACTATTTTTAAGAACATGGCTGCAAAAATTAAAGAAAAAATTGACGCTTCAGTTGAAGGAAAATTAAAATCACTTTATCAGTTACAATTAATTGATAGCAAGATTGATCGTTTAAGAACTGTCAGAGGTGAGTTACCTTTGGAAGTTAGTGATTTAGAGGATACTGTTTTAGGTTTAGAAACTCGTTTGAAAAATGTAGAGTTAGAAGTATCTGAGCTTGACACTACATTAAATGAAAAAAAACAAGCAATTAAAGATTTTCAAGCTAATATAAAAAAATACGAACAGCAACAAGGAAAGGTTCGTAATAATCGTGAATACGATGCCATTACAAAAGAAATCGAATTTCAGAACCTAGAAATACAATTGGCCGAAAAAAGAATTAAGGAAGCAAAAGCAAACATTTCATTAAAAAGTGAACTTCTAGAGAAAAGCAAAATAGATTTTGAAGAAAGAAGCAAAGATTTAAAAGCTAAGAAAGGTGAGTTAGATGAGATTATTGCAGAAACTGAAAAAGAGGAAAAAGAATTAATGAAGGAGAGTGAATCCGCTTCTGCAAGTATTGAAGAAAGATTACTAAACGCTTACAAACGTATCCGTTCAAATTCGCGTAACGGACTTGCTGTTGTTGCTGTAGAGCGGGATGCTTGTGGCGGATGTTATAATAAAATACCACCTCAAAGACAATTAGATATCAGACTAAATAAAAAAATTATTGTTTGCGAACATTGCGGTAGGGTTTTGGTAGACGGTATGTTAATTCCAGATAATGCATAATCCTTAAAAAAATTAATATTTTTTTTGAATTATTAAATTTATCTGCTAAATTTGCACACCAAAAAAATGGGAGCTTAGCTCAGCTGGTTCAGAGCACCTGCCTTACAAGCAGGGGGTCACTGGTTCGAACCCAGTAGTTCCCACGAAAAATCCCTGAAGAAATCTTCAGGGATTTTTGCTTTTATAACTTAGTATAAAAGACTTTTTATTGAAAAGTTTAGTTTGTTTTAAATTAAAAGTCGATTGTTTATTTTTTCTTTCAATTTTATTGTCATATTAAATTATAATATTTTCTTTTTTTATTAATCGAGGGATTTAAATTGATTAATGATAGTATAATTTATTAACTATTCATGAATAGTGACCTCCTTCTATTAGTTAAATAAACTATAGCTCCTTATTGAAAAATATGATTTAACTAATTCTTAAAATAAACACATTTTCCAGGCCTGTTTTTTTGCTAGTAGCAGAAATTTTAAATGATAATTGCTTTAAACATATTTAAAGAAAATAATTATTAATAATCATTTTACTGATTTAATCTTGGTGTTTATAAAATGAAAGTAATGCCATTTGATATTGATAGCAATTCATAACGTATTTAATTTTAATAATCATTGAACAAAATTATTAAACAAAAAACATGGAAATAAAAAAAGGGCTCACCTCAAAACAAGCATTCGAAAAATTAAAACAATTTGGTTATAATGAATTGCCTTTAAATAAACCTAAAAACCTTGCGCAAATTGCAATTGGCGTAATAAAAGAGCCTATGTTTATTTTGTTGGTTTGTTGTGGGTTACTTTATGTTATTCTTGGCGACTACACCGAAGGCAGTATTTTGTTGGCATGGGTATTTGTTATTGTTTTTATTACATTCTACCAACATCAAAAAACCGATAAAGCCATTGAGGCACTTAAGAAACTTTCTTCGCCCAGAGCACTTGTAATTCGAGATGGAAATGAGATAAGAATTTCAGGCAGAGAAGTTGTTATAGGGGATATAATTATTTTAAATGAGGGCGATAGATTCATCAATGGAATTTTAATTGAAACAACTAATATAACCATTGATGAATCTATACTTACCGGTGAATCATTAGCTGTAAGCAAAACAAATCATTCAGAAAACAATAACAACTGTTATGTGTACAGCGGAACAATGGTAGTGCAGGGTAGAGCACTTGTTGAGGTGATTAGTACTGGCAGTAATACTGAATTTGGAAAAATTGGAAAATCATTACAGCAAATTGAACAAAGTCAAACAAATTTGCAGAAAGAAATGAAAGTTTTAATCAGAACTTTATTTTTAATTGGAGTTTTACTGAGCATTATTGTGGTTGTTTCTTTTTACTTTACACGAGGTAATTTTATTCAGTCATTATTAAATGGATTAGCTAGCGCTATGTCTATTTTACCTGAGGAGTTTCCTGTTGTGCTAACTGTTTTTTTATCTATAGGAGCTTGGCGATTATCTCAAAAAAATGTGTTAACAAGAAAACCATCAGCAATTGAAACGTTGGGTTCGGCCACTGTTTTATGCAGTGATAAAACCGGAACTATTACCCAAAACAAAATGGAAATTATTTCTCTTTTCGCTAATAAACAGTTGTTTCAAAAAGTTGATTTTCTGAAAGACAAAGCAAATTTGCAGGAGGTGTTAAAAATAGCTTTTTACGCATCTCAAAAAAACACCATCGATCCCATGGAAAAGGCTATCGAAACATGTTATCAAACCTATTCTGAAAATGAAAAGGTGCATTGTGAATTAATAAAAGAGTATCCGCTCAGTAAAAATTTATTTGCTATGACAAGGGCGGTTAAATTAAATAATGATGACATGTTAATATGTTGCAAGGGCTCACCAGAGGCGGTTTTTTCACTATGCAATCTAAAGTTAGCTGACCAAACAATTTATTTGTTAGAAGTTAATAAATTAGCTCAAAAAGGACAAAGAGTTTTAGCAGTAGCAAAAGCTAATTGGGTAGATAAATTAATGCCTGAAACACAAGATAAATTTAAATTTGAGTTTTTAGGTCTTTTAGGGTTTGAAGATCCCATAAGGCCGGGGGTACCCGAAGCTATAACAGTATGTAAAAATGCCGGAATAAAAGTAATTATGATAACGGGCGATTTTCCGGCTACAGCAAAAAGCATAGCGCTGCAAGCAGGAATGTATGTTAACGATAGTATTTTAACCGGTGCAGATTTATTAAAGATGAGCGATGCTCAATTAATTGAAAAAATTAAAACCGTAAATATTTTTGCAAGAATTGTACCTGAACAAAAATTGCAAATAATTAAAGCTTTAAAAGCAAATGGCGAGGTGGTTGCAATGACGGGTGATGGCGTTAATGATGCCCCTGCATTAAAGGCTGCCGACATTGGAATTGCTATGGGTAGTAAAGGAACAGATGTGGCAAGAGAAGCATCGTCATTGGTTTTATTAAATGATGATTTTGACTCTATAGTGTCTGCTATTCGTTTAGGAAGAAAAATATTTGATAATTTACAAAAGGCCATGTCTTATATAATAGCTATTCATATTCCCATTATTGGACTAACCTTGTTGCCGGCATTCTATCCGCAATTACCTATTTTATTAATGCCATTGCATATTGTTTTTTTAGAATTAATTATTGATCCGGTTTGCTCAATTGCATTTGAATCAGAGAAGGAAGAATTGGGCATTATGAAACGTCAACCTCGTAAACCAACCGAACGTTTTTTTGGGTTTAAGCGAATTTTTGAAAGTTCATTAACCGGTTTTTTACTTTTAGGAATGGTTATTGTTGCTTATTTTTTAGCTATAAAACAAAATCATAAAACCGGTGAAATCCGGGCAATTACGTTTGCATCATTAATTATAGGAAATATTTTTTTGATAATATCATCACTTTCAAATACACGGCATTTTTTGGCTGTTTTGTTCGAGAAAAACATAGCCTTATATATTATACTAATTGCAGCTTTTGGACTTCTAATTTTATTGATGTTGGTGCCTTACCTTAGAACCATTTTTAATTTTGAATATCCCGGAATTAACCATTTTTACCCC
>CANFQR010000189.1 GCA_947449125.1 Bacteroidota bacterium
ACCAAGCGATTATTCAATTCCGGCAAATGCAAATGCTCAAGCCTGATTTTTTCATTAGCCAAACCGGCAGCTAAATGCGGTGAAGCGGGTTCAGTAAAACAATAACCCTCAGTATAACAAACGGTTTTACTGTTTGTTATTAATGAGGATATAGTTTCTCTATCAGTTCCCCCCTCAATTCCACATTGTACAGGTTTCCAATAATTAGCCTGAAGCGCTTCTGTTAAAATAGCAGAAACCAATGTTTTTCCAACATCTGTACCTATTCCAGTAATAAAATATTTTGCCATGTTGATTGTTTTTAAAATTCAGAAATTATTTTAAGTAGTAAATCTATTTCTCTTAATGTATTAAATGCATGAATGCATATTCTAATACGCTCTGAACCAACCTTAACTGTTGGACTTTTAATTGCTTTTGCATAAATATTATTTTTTGCCAAACTAGCCTGAAGCCAATCAGCTTTTTCGTTAGTGCCTACAACAACACTTTGTATTGCGCTTTTACTTTTTATTAAATTTTTTATGCCGGATGATTGAGAAATAAAATAAGCAATATTATTTTGCAATTGTACCATTTGATTGTTGGCAGGAAGCAAATGATAAGTCTGTAAAATAGCATTAATGCTATGGCCGGGCAAAGCAGTTGTATATATAAACGAGCGCGAAAAATTTATTAAATAATTTCTTAAGGTTTCGCATCCAACCACAGCAGCGCCATGGCAACCCATTGCCTTTCCATATGTATACACTCTAGCAAAACATTTTTGTTCTATACCCAATTGTTGGCACAATCCTTCACCATTTTTCCCGAACACACCAACAGCATGAGCTTCATCGACAATTAAAAACAAATTGTCAAACGTTTGTATTAACTCTGTGATTTCTATTAATGGTGAATTATCCCCATCCATAGAATAAACGCTTTCTACAATAACGTAAATGTTTTTATAGTTTTGATGATGTCGTTTTATCAAATCACTCAGTGATTCTATATCATTATGTTTAAATTTATAATGTTTAGCATAACTTAGTTTCATGCCATCGTAAATTGATGCGTGGCACAATTCATCAAACAGAATTAAATCTTCTTTTTGGCATACGCTTGATATTAAACCAATATTAGCATCGTAGCCTGAATTATATATTAATGCCTTAGCAGCATTGTGAAATAAAGCAATTTTATTTTCAGTTTCCTCAATTAACTTTGAGTTTCCGCTAATTAACCGAGAGCCACCCGAACCAAAATTTAAATCGTTTTCGGTTAAAGAAAATAAATTATTAGAAACAATACCGAGTTTAGAGAACCCCAAATAATCATTGCTGCAAAAATCTATTACAGGAAAATCTGTATGCAACTCACGATATATTCCGTTTTGCTTTCGCTCTTCAAGCGCTTTTAGCAAGTGAATAGGAATATTATTAGCAACCATAATTACACGGATATACTATCTGTACTTTTTTCTGAAAATGCTTTTTTTGGAGTTAAGCCTAATAATTTAAACATTTCCATGTCCTCGTTGTATTTTGGGTTTGGTGTAGTCAGCAATTTATCGCCTGCAAAAATTGAATTTGCTCCTGCCAAAAAACATAATGCTTGTCCCTCCATGCTCATGCTTAATCTGCCAGCGCTTAAGCGAACTGCTGTTTTTGGCAATACAATTCTTGCTGTTGCAATCATTCTTACCATATCCCAAATAGGGACTTGCGGTTGATCTTCCATAGGTGTTCCTTCTACTGCAACCAAGGCATTAATTGGAACACTTTCAGGTTGAGGGTTAAGAATACTAAGCGTATACAACATGCCTACTCTGTCATGTTCAGACTCTCCCATACCTATTATACCACCTGAACATACAGTTAATCCAGCCTTTCTAACATTGTTTATTGTATTTAATCTATCGTCGTAATTTCTAGTTGAAATTATATTATTATAATTTTCTTCAGAGGTATCTATATTGTGATTATAAGCATACAAACCTGCTTGGGATAATTTTTTTGCTTGTTCTTCAGTAACCATTCCTAAAGTAGCGCAAACCTCTAGCCCTTTGCTATTAATAGTTTTAACCATGTCAAGCACTTTGTCAAAATCTTTATTATCACGTACTTCTCTCCATGCGGCTCCCAAACACATACGACTAGCGCCTCCTGCTTTGGCATTGTCTGCGCAAGCACTAACCTCTTCAACGCCCATTAGTTTATGAACTTTTACTTCTGTATTATACCTAGCGGCTTGTGGACAGTATGCGCAATCCTCAGGACAACCGCCAGTTTTGATAGATAGTAACGAACTAATTTGAACCTCACCAATAGTATGATGCTTTTTATGAACCTCAGAAGCTTTTGAAATTAATTCCAATAATGGTGTATTATAAACATCCAGTATCTCTTGTTTTGTCCAATCTTTTATCATAATTTTTTTATTTCTTTTATTTTCTCTATTAATTTTCAATAACGCCATCGCGCATTACTAATGTTCTGTCAGCCATTTCGGCTAATTCAGCGTTGTGAGTTACAATTACAAAAGTTTGATTAAACTCATTACGTAATTTAAAAAACAACTGGTGTAATTCTCTAGCATTTACACTATCTAAATTACCACTTGGCTCGTCAGCAAAAATAACTTTTGGGTTATTAATTAGCGCTCTTGCAACGGCAACACGTTGCTGTTCCCCTCCACTTAGTTCAGAAGGTTTATGATGTATTCTGTCTTTTAAATTAAACAATTCTAATAATTCTATTGCGCGTTTTTCTGAATCTTTAATACTGCGCTTAGCAATCATAGCAGGAATGCAAACATTCTCTAAAGCTGTAAACTCGGGCAGTAATTGATGAAACTGAAAAACAAAACCAATATGCTGGTTACGAAATGCCGCTAATTTTTTTTCATTAAGCTTAAATACAGATTCATTATTAATAATTACTTCTCCTGAAGTTACCCTGTCTAAAGTTCCAAGAATTGTTAACAAGGTTGTTTTTCCTGCTCCTGATGAACCAACTATAGAAACTATTTCTCCTTGATTTATTTCCAAATCAACACCCTTCAAAATTTCTAAGGAGCCAAATGCTTTATGTATGTTTTTTCCTACAATCATTTTTTATTTAAAATTTTAACCCAAATAAATATAGCACATAAAGGTAATAAGTAATATGCCAATAACATCTAAAACTATACCAACCCGGAGCATATCTTTTATATGAATTTCTTTTGTTCCAAAAACAATTGTATTTGCGGCAGTCGCCACAGGTAACATAAAACCTAAAGAAGCTGCAAAGGTTGCTGGCATCATCAATAATAATGGCGTAACGTTTAAATCTTTTTGTAGTGCAATCATAACCGGAATTGCTAATTGAATACTTGCAATGTTTGATGCAAATTCACTAATAATGGTAACAATTACACATATCCCTAAAATAATTAATATAGGTGAAACACCTTTTAAAACAGTTAAACTAGCGGCAAGCCAATTGCTTAATCCTGTAACTTCAAAACCATAAGCTAATGCAAAGCCTGAACCAAACATTAAAATAATATCGTATCGAAGTTTTTTAGCATCATCCCATACCAGAAGAGCCTGACCTTTATTTACTTTAGATGGTACTAAAAATAAAACCATGGCTGCAAATAGCGCCACAAAAGCATCATCAACAAATTTAGGAACCTTAAAAACATGATTCCAGCCTACAAATTTATAATTACCAAAATCAATATCTGAACGCGTTAGCCACATCAGTATACAAGCAATAAAAATACCAAGGACCCATTTTTCTTCCCATGAAAATTTTCCAAGTTTTTTGTATAATTCATTAAAAAAATCTTTCTGTATTTTTAATTGCACCTTGCCTTTTAAAAAATAATAATTCAATACAAAAAAAGTAAGGAGTAAAAATGTAAGAGAAATTGGGTAGCCAATTGCACTCCACTTTACAAAATTAAGGTCGGTAGATTGAGGATAAGCTTCTTTAAATGCTTTAAAAAAATACATATTTGGCGGAGTTCCAACAGGAGTTGCCATCCCTCCTATAGTTGCAGAAAAAGCTAAACCTAATAATAAGGCAGCGGAAAATTTACCTGAATTTTTTTCAATAAATTCTTTAGTTTCGTGAACTAGCGCAAATACTGCGCCAAAGAGCATCATGGTTGTGGCTGTATTACTTATCCAATTACTTATTAAATAAGTAGATACCATAACACCAAATAAAATTGTAGAAGGGTTTGTTCCTACAACCGATAAAATTTTTAGCGCAATGCGTTTATGCAATTGCCATTTTTCTATTGCAAATGCAAGCATAAAACCACCAATAAATAAAAAAACAATGCTGTCAGTATACTGTTGCGAAACAGTTTTACAATCGGCAATACCAAGCACAGGCAAAATTAACACAGGAATTAAAGCTGTTACGGCTAAACTAACTGCTTCGGTAAACCACCAAACACACATCCATATGGCTACACCTGCCATTAAACTTACTTTATGATTGCTACTATCTAACTCAACAAAAAGCCAAAAAAACAAAGCTAAAACAGGACCAAGAACCTGGAAAAAATATTTTTTAGTTGATGCCAATTATTATAAAAAGTTAAA
>CANFQR010000190.1 GCA_947449125.1 Bacteroidota bacterium
GCACAAACTAATCCCGGGCAATCAACCAGTAATCTTTGGAAAACAACAAATGGCGGTTCAACCTGGAATAGTGTAACTCAGCCAATCGCCAATAATAATGGCAATGTGTTATTGCAATTAGATTACAATAACGCTAATAATTTATGGATTGCTTATCCATACGGGGCTAATGGAACTAAAGTTTATAAAACAACAACAGGAGGATCAACATGGCAGAATCTTACAACATCTACCTTAAATAATCAGGAAGCGCACAGTATTTTATTGGTAAATAAAACAAATGGCGGACTGTATTTTTGTTCTAACAATACTGTTTTTTACAGAAACAATTCAATGGCAGATTGGGATTTAGCTAACGACAGCTTGCCAACTTATTTTAATAGTAATATTGCCAAGCCTTTTTACCGCGATGGCAAAATTAGAATAGCTTCTTACGGAAAAGGAATTTGGGAAAATAAATTTTATGATACACCTACAGGGCCATCAGCAAAAGCGATGGTTGATAAAGAAATTTTGCTAAAATCATTTTGTGCGTCTGATTCTTTATACTTTGACGATTATTCTGCATTAAATCATAATGGTGCGTCATGGTCATGGATTTTTCAGGGAGGAAGTCCGTCGATATCAAATAGTAGAAACCCGGCAGTAAGCTATACAGCAAGCGGTACTTATAAAGCAAAACTTACAGTAACCGATGCTGCATTAAATACTAGTAGCGATTCTATTTATGTTACCATTAGCATTCCAACTTTACCCACACAAATCAGTGAGAATTTTCAAACAGTTTTTCCTAACGCACCTTATTTTAAAATTGTAAATCCTAACGGTTGTCAATGGGTACAAAATGATTCTGTTGGCGGATATGGTGCAAGCACTAAATCAACTATGTTTGATAATTTCTATTGTTACGGCACCGGCGACAAAGATGATTTAATTGCTTATGTTAATTTCTCTAATCCTTCACAAACCAAACTAACGTTTGATGTAGCTTATGCTATGTATAGTAACGTAAATTCAGATACATTACAAGTTTTAGTGTCTAATAATTGTGGAACAACTTATACTGCTGTATACACAAAAGGAGGATCAGTTCTATCAACATCATCTCCACAAACTTCTTTTTTTGAACCAACATCTTCTCAATGGCGCACTGATACGGTTGATTTGCTGCCTTATTCTGGTTCGCAAAATTTGATGATAGTTTTTAGAAATATTGGTAGGTATGGCAATGTATTATATTTAGATAATATTAATTTACCTTCAACACCAATAATAGTAACTGATGTAAATACAGCAATTAACGCGGCTAATAATAAAATTGAACTGTATCCGAATCCGGCAGAAAAAAGCGGAAGTATTATGTTTAAGAATTTGCCAAATCAAAAATTTAAGGCTACCATTTACGATGCAAAAGGAAGCTTAATTGTAAAAAATTTAGCTGTTGAAAATAATCTATTACAACTAAGCAATACCGCATTAAACCCTGGTGTTTATTTAATATGTTTAGAAGGTGAGACAGTTATGTACAACAAAAAAATAATTATTAAATAAATCAAAACTGGTTTAATGCCATTTAATTTTTCTTGTTGTGTTTTTATCATGCCAAATTAATTAATAATAATGTGGCTGATTTTATAATTACTTAATTTATTTATTAGGACCACTTTTCTGCATATAGCGTTAATTATCTTTCCATCCATTCCAGTCATCGTGGTCGCCTCTTCTTAAATCTTTTAGCATACTTAGGCCAATAATTCCAGCTAAAATCATACCAACAATTCCAATAGATGAGTTTTGTCCCCACAAGGGTTGAATATTATGAATAATCATTTGTGTAGACCCAATTAATAGGGCCGCTACAATTACAGCAGAAACCAATTGTTTGGTTACGCGATTAATAGTATGTACCAACGGATCAATTCCTTTATGACGGAGATCAACTTTAATTTCGCCGGCATTTATTTTTCGCATAGCATTTTTCAAATCGCGAGGAAATTCTTCGATATACATACCTAATTCGTATATGGAATTAAACGAACGTTTTATAAATTGTAAAGGGTCATAATGCTTGGCAACTAACTTAATTAAAAAAGGTCGCATTAATTTACTCAGGTCTAATTCAGAATCAAGTTGCCTGATAACACCTTCTATTGTTACCATTGAGCGTGTTAGAAGAAAAAAATGAGAAGGAACTTTTAACCCGTGTTTTACAATCAGGTCTTTCAGTTCTAACATAATTGTGCTGATCTCGTTTTGATGAATTGTATGATAGGTGTAGTTCTGAACAAATTCATTTACATCGTTTTCAAGCTCTCTGTAATTAAGTATTATGGTATTATCTGAAAGTTGTTGAATGGCTTTAATTATTCTTCTTACATCCTTTGCATGAATAGCTAAAAATAAATTTCCAAGTGCCTCAAGGTCTTTACGAATAATGTTTCCCATCATACCGTAATCTAAATAGCAGATAGTGTTTCCGGGCAAAACTAATAAATTACCCGGATGTGGATCGGCATGGAAGAAACCGTAATTAAATATTTGTTTAAAGTAAGATAAGGCTAATCTATGAGCAATAATTTTACTATCGTAGCCATTTGTTTTTAATTTGGGCGCATCTGAAATTTTTATTCCTTCAATATACTCCATTGTAATAATTTTTGAAGTTGTGTATTCGGAATAAATTTTTGGAGAATGTATATACCCCTCGTTGGTTTGGTCTTTTAAAAAATTAGCATGGAAGCGTTGAATATTTATGGATTCATGAATAAAATCAAGTTCCTTTAAAATACTTTCTTCAAAATTTTTTACTAAACCAACAGGGTCAAAGCTTTTTAACGAAGGAATTCGTTTACTAAAAACATCGGCCAAATAATACATAACTTTAATATCTGACTGAATGACTTCTTCGATGCCGGGTCTCTGAATTTTTACAACTATTTTTTCTCCGTTTTTTAAAACCCCTTTATGAACCTGCGCCATAGATGCCGATGCAAAGGCCGTTTTTTCGAAATCAGAAAAAAGTTGACTAGTTGTTTTTCCTAATTCTTTTTCTAATACTTCAATAGCTTTATCGCCGGCAATTGGTGGAACACTGTCTTGTAATTTTTCTAATTCAAAAATTAGTGGGGTTGGAATTAAATCAGGGCGGTTACTTAGTATTTGCCCAAACTTAACAAAAGTTGGTCCTAAATCTTCGCAAGCCAATCGAATTTTCTCCCATTTACTTAACGTTAACGCCCTTTGATAAGTGTGTTTAGGAATTAATTTTCTGATAAAATTAAATCTTTTTTTTTCGTTTAAGTAAGCTACTAAATCTTCAAATCCGTATTTAAGAAAAATACTGATGACTTGATTGTAGCGTTTTAAGTGCGAATAGCGTTTAGAAATGTTTTCTAGCAACCCCATTTACTTATTAATTGTTTCCAGATTTATTATTTTGGCTTCGGCAAGTGCAAGTTCTTTTTTTACGATTTCAATTTGAGATTGTAAGTTCATGATTTCGTTAGTGTTTGCAATTTTCATTTTTTGATACACTTTTAAAGCAGTTTCTTCAATTTTAGTTTCAATTTCATCTTTAAGTTCAACGGCTTTTTTAAGAATTTTTTCCGTTAATTCTTCTTCATTGTTATCGGTTAAATCGTTATATAGGTCATTTAATTTATCTTTCCCTTTTTTGGTCATATCCGAAACTTTTGCCATTAATTTTTCATCTTTAGACATCATGTAAAGGCTGGTAGTTAGGCTAATTAGCTGTAATAAATTTTTAGCTTTCATATTTTAAGATTTAATTTTTAAAAGTTTGCATTGCAAATAAACTGCTTACCGATAGTTGATTTAATGAGTTGAATCACGTTATAGTTTGATGTTAAGCATTACAAGCTGTTGCTTTTAACTATAAACTTGTGTAAGATGAAATTAGGTGATATACCAATTACGGAGATTATGACAAAGGAGGTTGTATCAGTAGCCCCTAATCAGAAATTAATTGATGTGAAGCATATTTTTGAGAAAAAAAAATTTCATCATCATGTGCCTGTAACCGAAAATGGTATGCTTAAAGGAATGATAAGTTTAACTGATTTTTTGTATGCCATCAAAAATGCTTCTCTTGATGATAACGAAGTTGTTTACCATACACTTTTGGTGAAAGATGTTATGCGTGAACACCCTGTTAGTGAACCAATATCTTCAAGTTTAAGAGATTTAACTGAAATTTTAGCTAAAGGAGATGTACATGCTGTTTTAATTTGCGACAAAGGAGTATTAAAGGGAATTGTTTCTACAGCAGATGTAATAAAATATTTTTTAAAAAATAATAATTAAGTTAATCTGAGATTTAGAAAAGATAACAAACAATGATATTTTTAAACCTCTTTTTTAATTGGCCATTTAACAACAAATCGCAAACCGTTATCGTTAAAATATTCGAAACTACCTTTTAGTTGTTTAACGAATATATTGAATAATTTAAAACCAAGCGATTTTGTGTTTTTAATATCAAAATCTTCAGGAAGACCTTTCCCATTATCAGAAATAACTAAAATATTGTTGTTTTCGTCTTTTGTTAAAGTAGATTTTAA
>CANFQR010000191.1 GCA_947449125.1 Bacteroidota bacterium
TGATAATAAAATTATCGGCATTGTTTGTGTACCTTAACTTGCTTTCAAAATTATATTTTTTAGTTCGTAAATTATAATTGGCTATACCCTCGTTTCTTATTGACAATAGTAATTCATCTTTACTTTTAATTGAAACATTTAGTAAAGCATTGCTTTTAAGACTATCTATTTTTAACTTATCAAAATTATACCCATCGTAAAAATAAATACCATTTTGAGTGGTAAAATATATCAATCCATTTTGATGTTGATCAATGCTAAAAATATTAGAGTTATTTAAACCTTCTTCACTACCTAATTTTTGAAAATTAAATGTAGGGGTTTGCGCTTTAATTGAATTTAAAGCAAGAAAAAAAATAATATATTTAAAATATGTTTTAATGCCTAAGGTACTTTCAAAAAAAATGGACTTAAAATCAAAAACTAAATTAAAAATAATTGTTATCTGATTATTTAGGTGAAACCGATTTTGTTTTTATAAATTCTGAAAAATCCTGAATACGCGCTTTACTTACTTGAACATGCGTACCATCACTTAATATCAATTCTCCGCCCTCATTATTGCTGTACTCTTTTACATAATGCACATTAATTAATGCTGACCTATGTATTCTAAAAAAATCAACAGCAGGTAAAATAGCTTCAAATTCTTTAAGGGTTTTACTGGCAACAATTTTTTTCTGACCATTTAAAAACAAATTGGTATAATTATCGCTGGCTTCAAGCCAAATAATGTCTTTAAAATCAACCAAGGTAAATCCTTTGCTATGACTTATAAGCACCATGTTTTTATCGCTGTCTCCTTTTTCTTTTAAAACAGGTTGCTTGCTTTCGTAATGCTGAACTACTTTACGAATGGCTCCTTGCAATTCGCTAAGCATTAATGGCTTTAACAAATAATCTATTGCGCCTGCTTTAACCGCAGTAATGCCATGCTCGCTGTAAGCAGTTAAAAATACCACACAAAAATCTCGGTTATAAATTCCTTCTAGCATCTGAAAACCATTCATGCCGGGCATATTTATGTCTAAAAAAACCACATGAGGCTTTAGCTCCTGAATTTTTGCTTTACCTTCAGGGCCGCTGGCTGCTTCTCCTATTACTTCTATTTCACTACAATAATTCTGAAGCATGCTGCGTGTATTACTTCTGCTGTCTGCTTCGTCATCAATAATTACGGCGGTGTATTTTTGCATAGCTTTATTTTTTTCTCTAATCTAACTATATAATATTACTTAAAATTTCCGACTTATTAAAGCGCCTATTTTATTGAGCAAATCCAAAAATAAGTTAACAGTTTACGTCGTATTATTTTTTCAAAAAACAAACCGCTTTTTAGGATTAACCTAAAAACAAAACGTGCCCAAAATCTTAATGACTTTGAGCACGCAACTAATTAATTGTTAATGGAAATTTAATTTTCTTTATTTTTTAAAGACACTTCATTGGCTATAATTTCGGTAATATATTTTTTCTGCCCATTTTTATCGGTATAGTTGCGGGTAGTTAGTCGGCCTTCAATACTAACATAACTTCCTTTTTTAAGATCTGCCTCAACCTGTTCGGCAATTTTACCCCAGGCCGAAACATAATGCCACTGGGTGTCTTCGGCTTTTTCACCATTTTTTGTTTTATACTCTAATTTTGTAGCCATTGAAAAACGGGCAACTTTGTTACCGTTATCAAAATTTTTAATTTCCGGGTTGGCTCCTAAATTTCCGGTTAGCTGTACTTTGTTGGTTGTATTCATATATATTTTAGTTTAAGTTTTTAGTTTAGTTTAAGCTGCTTTTTGGTAAGACACAAATAACTCGTTTGCAATAATTTCGGTGCTGGTTCTTTTAACACCGTCTTTGCCGGTATAAACGCGGTTAAACAATTTACCGTCAATAGTTACCTGGGTGCCTTTGCACAAAATGCGCTCGGCAATATTAGCCAAACTACCCCAAGCAGTAATGGTATGCCATTGGGTATTGGTTACTTTTTCGCCGTTTGACGTTGTGTAGGTTTCGTTAATGGCTATAGCAAATTTTGCCAGCTTACTGCCATTATCTAAAATTTTTACTTCCGGGTTGGCGCTCAAACGCCCTACCAATTGTACGTGATTTTTGATGTTCATCATGTTTGTTTTTTTTTATTTGTTATTACTTATTTATTTTATCGGTTGTAGGCTGTTTAAATTGTGATGCCATAAATCGACACTGCAAAGTTGCTTCTGTAAAAAAAGTTTATTCGGTTTTTACACATTTACATTCGAATAAAAACAATTGTAACCATTTGTTGTCGGTTAAGTTGTTGATAAGTAATTAGTTTACAATTACTTGCGTGACTATTAGATAACAACTATTTTATTAACTAATTTGAAATTAAATGCAAATAACAATTACCTTAAATGACAATATGACAAAAAATCAGAAAATAAAAATTTGGCATAATAATTGGCTAAAGTTTAAATAAGTATTAAATGAATTAGAAAAAGAAGAAATGAAAAAAAATAATTTAAATCCAAAATCAATTGTTGTTCCAATAGTATCAGGATCAATTTGCACTATTCTAAATAAGACTGCCTTCAAAAGTTTTAACCCAGCGTTGAAACATGGTGGAGGGATTTTATTAGGAACAGCACTTTCAATTTTTAGTAAAAATAAAATAATCAAGCAAGCAGGTGTTGGGCTAATTATTTCAAATAGCGCCGATTTGATTTCTAGTACAACACAAAAAAATAATTGTCCCTTTGAATTTGAAAACCACATACCAGGGCCAAACACATTGCTTATAAATATAAATAGCGGCAGAATTATTCCAAAAAATCAAAACGAAGGAGGTGTTATTTACTTAACAAACAAGAATAATTATGAAGGTTGGACTAATTCTTTTATGCTAAAACATTGTTTAAATATTTCAGGGAAATTTGGTGGATTACCAAGTAAAAAAGGTAGTCCAGTTCTTTGGAGCAAATTGCAAAACCATACAAAAGATTTTAATAATTTGTTACTTAATTGGGTTGCCTTTTTCGAGAATAAAAAAATTGAATTCGATGAGAACCCAACTGATTATTTTTACAAATTATGGTATTTTCGGTCCTTATTTAATGATGGTAAACTTCTTGATATTAAAAAAACAGATTGGTCACCATCAATGAAAGGCGAATGGTCAAAATTTAACAACACCCTTGTCAGATATGATGATTATGGTAATATTCTTTATGGAGCCGCAGGTTCAGCTTTCGGTTTAGATGAATCAATTTTATTAGCAGCTGCAAATTTAAACCAATTAAAAAAAACAGGCTTTGATGATGAAAAAGATTTATATTCAATAAAACGCGGTATAACTATATATAAAAACTACTTTAATCACCTTCAAAAAATAGCGTAAATGTTATTAGATAAATTTTATAAACCTGATAATAAGTTAAACCTTGTTTTAATTGGTATTGTATTATCATCTGCAATATTTATTTATCTATTTCCACATTTATATTCAATCAAAATTATCTCTACCATTATTATTTTTTTTCTTTTAGGTATTTTCTTCAAAAAATTTACTTTGTTTTCAATAATTTTTGCCATTGTTATGTGTGAATGTTATAACAATTGGGAAACCATAGATATAGAAATAAATAAATCAAAATACTACTATTCTCTTGAGCCTCTCATAAAATACAAATGTTTAACCAATTCTATTTCAAACGACAATAAGCTATCAAATATTGTTTGTTGCGACCAAGCCATAACTAATTTTGAACTAGAAGAAATAAATAAACATTTTAAGCGTCACGAAAAAATATTAGAACATTTACAAAATTTAGGTTGTTATTCCATCGAATTTTCCGATAATTTAATTCAATTGTGGTATTCAGATATGGTGATTGATATAAGTAAGGGTCCAGATAATTCAATCAATTACGATAAAAGCGTATTACATTAATTTAAATCTAGCATCTTCCTTTTACCTTTTATACATCCGTAAACGTCTTAAAGGATTGGAACTTGCAATTGTATAGGTTTTTAGTTCCACTGCTAAAAAACAATTATAGCTGATACAACAGCTTTTAAGGAATAAAGCTGACGATTCCAAAATCTTGAAATCAGGAAGCCATCAATTGGATTACATCTATAAAAATATTTATCGTAACTTCATTTTAATGTAATTCATTTTAAAAACAATAGTTTAATGCAACCCCTAAAAGAATTATTTAATAAAGCATTTTATACTCATCTGGCAGCAGAATTTAGCAAGGTTGATAAAACTTTTAAAGCCTCTAAATTTAATAGGTAACCATAAAAAAAATTAAAAATTAATTGATTTAGACGTACATTTAGTATATATTTGTACGTATAATTTAATATGGACACAAAATTAACACTAAAGCTTAACGCAGACGTTATTGAAAAAGCTAAGGAATATGCAAAATCAAAAAAAACAAGTCTTTCAGTTTTGATTGAAAATTATTTGCAAAAATTAACTAACGAAAAAGGAAGCAAGAAAACAATCACGCCTCTTGTTAAAAGTCTTTCGGGTGTTATTAAACTTCCTAAAAACTATAATGACAAAAAAGACTATACTGATTATTTAACAA
>CANFQR010000192.1 GCA_947449125.1 Bacteroidota bacterium
ACTAGTACTTTTTAAGTCTTCACTTGCTTTTAGCACAGCTTCTTTTAAAGAATCTTTAAAGGCGATAATTTTTTGTTGAATGCTTTTATCAGAGGCACCAAATATTTGCGCAGCTAAAATACCCGCGTTTTGTGCAGCGTTTAATGCAACAGTTGCAACGGGCACGCCGTTGGGCATTTGAAGAATACTCAATAAACTATCCCAACCATCAATGCTGTTGCTACTTTTAATAGGAACGCCAATAACCGGCAAGGGCGTTAAAGAGGCTACCATTCCGGGTAAATGCGCAGCACCGCCTGCGCCCGCAATAATTACCTGTAAACCTCTGTTATGAGCATTTTTTGCATAGTCAAACATTTTATCTGGTGTTCGATGGGCCGATACAATATCAATTTCGTATGAAATTGAAAATTCCTTTAAAATGCTCGCTGCAGCTTGCATGGTCGGTAAATCGCTTTGACTTCCCATTATGATACCTACTTTTGGCGAATTCATGATGTTTATTTTTATGAAGCATCGTTAGCGATGTTTCTTAATTAAGTCTAAATTAAATGTGAAGGGCGCGTTTTCCTGTTGCATCTAAACAAGCTTCTTTCATGCATTCTGTAAAAGTTGGGTGAGCATGACTCATTCTTGAAATATCTTCTGCACTTGCTCTGTATTCCATAGCAACAACTGCCTCGGCAATCATATCCGCTGTTCTAGGGCCAATCATGTGAACGCCTAAAATCTCGTCAGTTGTCTCATCGGTAAGAACCTTAACAAAACCATCAGTATCCATGCTGGCTCTTGCTCTACCGCTTGCTTTAAATGGAAACGAACCTGTTTTATATTTTATGCCTTTTTCTTTTAGTTGTTCTTCGGTTTGACCAACGGCGGCAACTTCAGGCCAGGTATAAACTACGCCAGGAATTAAATTATAATTTATGTGTGGTTTCTGTCCTGCAATAATTTCGGCAACATACACTCCTTCTTCTTCGGCTTTATGAGCTAACATGGCACCTTTAACAACGTCGCCAATAGCATAAATACCTTCTGCTGATGTTTTTAAATGGTCATCGGTTACAATTCTACCTCTATCATCTGTTTTTACGCCCGCTTTGTCTAAACCTAAATTTTCTGTAAATGCTTTTCTTCCAACAGCAACTAAACAATAATCGCCTTTAATTTCAATGTTTTCATCTTTTCCGTTAATGGCACTAACGGTTACTTCTTTAGCGCTTGATTTTGTACCGGTAACTTTATGTTTAAATAAAAATTCGAAACCTAAATTCTTTTTGAGTACACGTTGTAATTCTTTACTAAGTGAACCATCCATACTCGGAATAATTCTGTCCATAAATTCAACCACAGTTACCTTGCTTCCTAATCGTCCGTAAACGCTTCCTAATTCTAGCCCAATTACGCCGCCGCCTATAATTATTAAATGTTTTGGAACTTCATTTAATTCTAATGCTTCTGTGGAGGTAATAATTCTTTTTTTATCGATATTAATGCCTGGTAATGACGATGGTTTGGAGCCGGTTGCTATAATAGTCTTTGCGGCTTGTATTTGTTCTTTTGTGCCGTCTGCCTTGTTAACTTCAATGTTGTTTTTTGAGATAAACGAACCATGGCCTGTAAACACGGCAATTTTATTTTTTTTCATTAAAAAATTAATACCCTCAACGGTCATTTTTACAACACCACGTTTACGCTCAATCATTTGCTTGATGTTTACTTTTGGCGTGTTAATATCTATGCCGTGTTCTTTAAATGTATGGAGGGCGTTAAAATAATGTTCGCTTGAATCGAGGAGAGCCTTAGACGGAATGCACCCTACGTTTAAGCAGGTGCCTCCTAGAGAACTGTATTTTTCTATTAAAGCTGTTTTCATTCCTAATTGGGCGCATCTTATGGCGGCCACATATCCTCCTGGACCTCCACCAATAATGGCTACATCAAAATTTTCCATAAAAATTTAAATTACGTTTCGAATCCGAAGTTACAATTTTTTTAGTAAAGAATGCGAAGTTAACTAAATCAAAAATGGATTTAGCTTAGGGTGAAGAATAAAATTAATTTGTTAAATGTTTTCGTATTAATATTATGCCATTCTGCCTAGTTTCCATAATAGGCGCTCGTGCGACCACAAGGCACCTATAAATGTTTTTTTGTTAAAGTAAGGTAAGTTAAATTCTTTGGCCGTTTCTTTTACGATTTTTGAAATTTTAGGGTAATGTACATGGCAAATTGTAGGAAACAAATGATGTTCAACCTGATGGTTTAAGCCTCCTACAATCCATGAAAAAAGTTTACTGCCGGTTGCAAAGTTCATGGTTGTTCTTAGTTGGTGCTCTGCCCAATGGTTTTCTATGTTGCCCTCTGTGCTGGGTAATGGAAATTCTGTTTCTTCAACTACATGCGCCGGTTGGAAAATCATGGCTAGAATTAAGCCTGCAAGGTAATGTAGGAATATATAACCGCATAACCAGTTTAAAAAAGTCATTTCTTTGATTAAAAAATAAGGAAGCAACATGTAACAATAATAGATTATTTTGGAAAAAATAATCATGGTTAATTCTACTCCAAAACTTGTGTTAGCAGTTTTTAGGTGTCCTTTTTTGTTGTATCTGATAAGCTGTTTAAAATCTTTGGTAGTGCTCCACATTAATGTCATTAATCCGTAAAAAAACCATGCATAAATAAATTGTAATTTGTGAATCCATAGATGTTTGGCATGCGGCTCAAAGCGCATAAAACCAGGAGGTGCAATGTCTTCATCATGTTCATGCACATTGGTATAAGTATGATGAATAACATTATGCTGAATTCTCCAATTTAAAGAATATCCGCCCACAATACTAATGGAGGCAAAACCTAAGAAACGATTAATTTTGGTGCTTTTACTGTAGCTTCCATGATTGGCGTCATGCATAACACATAAACCAATTCCTGCCATTGCAAACCCCATTAATGTTGCCAATAAAAACCAAATAAGTTTGCTATCGAAAACATTTAGCGTAATTAAAAAGTAAGGAACAAAATAAGCCGTGAACATAAAAACCGTTTTGATATACATATTGGTATTACCTGTTTTGCTGATGTTATTTTCTCTAAAATAACCATCAACTCTTTTTTTTAGTTCGGTATAAAATTGTCGGTTTGTGTTATTAAATCTTACGATATTTTGGTTACTCATTATATATTAGTTTTCTTATATAACGTAAAGTTAAGATTTAAGTTCAAAAGATAAAATATTATTTACCTATGATTTTAATCATGCAGCTTTTATTTTTTTGTTTAAAGTAGTGATTGTTTGAATTAAACAGTTTCTAGATTTATTTGAGATGAAGTATTGAAACATTATTTTATCAGAGATTTTATTTTTAAAATTTTCTGAAATAAAATAAGTTAGAAAATATTTTTTATTTAGGTGTTTTAAATGGAAGTATAGCGTTTTCTAAATAACCACTCAGCGGCAAGTAAACCGATAACCAACCAAAACAACCATTTTAAATCTATTAAAAGCGTAGTTGTGTTTTGAGAATAGGTAATGGGTTTTATTTGTTCGTTAGTTAATACTTCTTTTTCCAATAAATTTAATTGTTCAGGGTAAAATAGTTTACCGCCAGTTTTTTTGGCTAATAAATTTAAGACTTGATGGTTGGCAACAGTATTAATTTTTTCTGAAACAATTTCTTTTATTAGAATATTTCCTTGTTTCGATAAAAGTTGATTGTCTATTTTTGTTTTGGCTTCATATTTATATTCGCCGGCAGGTAAAATACCCAAATTGAGATTAAAGGCATCAGATGTTTTACTGAATGTATAATTAAATTTTTTTCCTTCAGAATTGATTAGTGTTAATGAAACATCCTGATCGGTAATTAATTCGTAACTTTTATTATACACTTCTGCCGAAATTTCTAAAGTTTGATTTTCATTAATTGTTTTAGGACATGTTATTCTAAATAAACTTTTATCACTTTTTATAGATAAATACTGAATGGTTTTACTAATTAACTCGTTAAATAAATTGTGGTTTAAATGTTCAGAGTAGTCTCTCATTTTCCATTTCCATAAACCGTCTCCGATAAAAACGCCGCTTTTCAAATTATTAATTTCTGAAAAAACAAGAACAGGATTTTCTGTTTCTATTACTCCAATTTTTTGTTTTATAAGCGTGTTTGAGTTGTTGCTAGTTGTGTAATTGCCAAAAAATGTTTTAATAGCCGGTAATTCTTTAGTGAATTTTTTTAATTCGTCGCTTATGGTAAAAAGTCCAAACGAATTATTAATAACAACTTCGGCATCATTGAATTTGTTGATAGATGAGTTTATTTTTATTTCCGGTAGGTTGTCGGCAGAGTTTGGATTAACAAGCCAAAATGGTATGTTTTTGGTTTTACATTCGGTAATAACTGCGTTTTGATTAGAAATTAAACCATGTAAAATTATTAGGCTATATTGTTTTAATGGTTTTTTAAACTCTTCAATTAAACCGTATTCAAGTTCATAACTTATGTTTTTTGAAATACTTTCTTTTATAGCAGCTATATCAGGGTGAGGTGC
>CANFQR010000193.1 GCA_947449125.1 Bacteroidota bacterium
ATGAGAATGGCAAATTAGCAATCGGTGGTATCATAACTAAATTTAATGGCACACAACTAAATGTGCCTGTAATTATTTTGAATGCACCATTAAATAATAGTTCATATTCAATTAATCTCATAAATCCAATAAAAAATTATGCAGGTGCAGGTGGTATAAGTAACAGCACTGAAACAACAAAAATAAAATTTTATAAAAAAAATGGCAATACATGTTTACTAACTGCCGCAAGAACAACATTTGCTTTTAATTCAAGCAATTACAGATACTTAAATAGCATTAATTGTTCTACAACAAATGATTATGATTTAATTTGTAGCGATCAGCAAATGTCTGATTTTACTGTAAGACCTGATACTATAATTATATTAAGGAAAGGTTCCTCGTCAACTGGAAATGTTTTTAACAGCGTTATGAGTTCATCTATTAATTTAGTTAATGGTTATTCATACGGTATTAATTTAAATACCGCGCCTAATATTTTTCCAACTACATTTATAAATTATCCATTTTTTGGTTCACCACCTAATTATTGTTACAACAATCAATCAAAACAAGCTACTATTAGTTTATTTGAAGACAGATATTTTATTGGAAACACTATACAAGACGCGAGCTGCAATGTTAACAATTACCTACAAGTATACACAAAAAGTGGAACTTCAATTTCACTTCAAACTATTACGGATACGATTTTACCAAATGTAATTAATCCTTACACCCCAAGCTGGATAAATAACCAATACTTATTTCATTCAATGGAACAACATAGTGATAAAATTATATACTTGAAAGGTTTGACAAATAATGGAGTCCCAATGGTTGAAACAGTTTGTCTATTACCAAAAAATCTAGTTACTCCTTATGAATTAAATAATTCAACTAATTTTTGTAGAGGAGAAATGTACAGTTTTATAGAACCTACAAAAAAATATATTTACACTTATAATTGGAGTTATTCTGGAACAGGAGCAACTATTTTAAATAACGGCAACGATACAGTTTCAGTAATATTTGCTCAAAATGCTACATCAGGAAATTTAATAGTAACAGCTGCAAATAGTTGTGGTGTGCAATCAAATACAGTTATTAAGACAATAAATTTTCAACCATTACCTTCAATTTCAACACCTACTATTGAAAAATTAAATTGTTATAATAATAAACAAACAACTTTACAAATATCATCTACTACAACACCTGTAAGCTATATTTGGAATAGTCCAAACAGCGGAACAATAATATCATCAGTAATAACAGCGTCAGTAGCAGGAAATTATTCAGCAACAGTAATTGACAATATAACCGGATGTAAAAACAAAAGTGTTACACAAGTTTTATTTGATACAATTAAACCAATAATAACAAATGTTTCAGCTAGTTATACCTTAAATTGTATCCCACCCTCATTAACAATATCTCCAACATCATGTCCGTTGCCACCTTGTAATGATAGTTTATATTGGTCTGTTGGAAATCAAAATTTTTCGCTACCGATTATAATTAATTCAAATACATCATTAATAATTAAAAACAAAAATTTAATCAACGGATGTATAACTAGTTATACAACAACTGTAATTGCAAATAATAGTCCCCCAACCTATACACTCATAAGTAACTTAACTCCGCAAACTTTTGGCTTACCATTGTTTGATCCAATAAATTGCTTAAACGATTCTGTTTTTATACATTCAATTGCAGCAACAACTTGTAAAATAAAATGGAAAAAACCAACTAATGATACTGCAATAAATCCGTTTTATGCTAAGGGTGGAGGAATTTATCAGCTATTAATTAACGATACAATTACAGGTTGTAAAAACAATTCATTTTTCGGACAATTAAATTTAGATAAAACAGAACCTAATTTAACTATTCTGAATAATTACAATCAATTAAACTGTTCTTATACAACAACTACAATTCAGGCTAATAGTACAACACCTGGAAGTATAATTAATTGGATTGCGCCAAGTATTTCTTATACAGCAAACAACCCCGCAATAATTTCATCACCTGCAAATTATTATGCGATAGCCACCAATTCTTTTAACGGATGTATTAAAAAAGATAGTATTTCCATTTCATACTCAAATTCACTAAACATTAACAAAACTAATGATAGTACAATTTGTTTTGGGGGCTCAATTACTTTAACCACAAATGTTATAGGAGGTACTCCCCCATTTAATTATTTATGGAATAACAATGGTGGCACGTCAAATACAACACTTCTTAATAATATTACCTCTAATAAAAAATATATCATATCTATTACAGACAATAATAATTGTGTTGGTGTTGATACCATCAATATAAATGTTGCCAATCAACTAACGGATTCAGTTGTTACATTTAAAAACTGTGATTTACTTAATCCAGGTGGACAAATTCAGGTTTATATGAACGGTGGCATACCACCTTACCTGTATTCAATTAATAATGGCATAAATGTTCAGAGCGCCAATACATTTACAAATTTAAACTTTGGTTATTATCAACTAATAATTAAAGACAATTTGAATTGTACAAAAACTGTAACAGCAAATATCTCACAAAATAGTTTTTCTCCAAAAGTTGATTTTTTAGTAAACACAAGCATGATGCAAACCGACACCTTTGTGTTGGTTGACATTAGTAACCCACGCCCAGATTCAATTACTTGGATTTTACCAAGCAATATAAAGATTGTAAATAATTCAAACCCATTTTCACCAATTATTGTTTGCCTAGATACAGGTTTTTATCTTGTAAAATCAGTAAACTACTTTGGTAATTGTAAAGATTCACTAATTAAATTAGTTCACTTCGTAAAATACGATACCAATGCTACTAAAACTGGGTTATATAAAGGCATCAAAACATTTAGCTTATTTCCTAACCCTAACACGGGTCAATTTAATGTAGCGATAGAATTATATAAAAAACAAAATTTAGTTATTAAAGTTTTTTCTGCAAACGGTACTGAACTATTGCAAACACTTGTGCAATATGGTAATAATTTAATTGTTCCAATTAATATTCTAAACGCTATATCAGGAAATTACTTTTTAAGAATAATAGCAGAATTTGATTCCAAACAAAAATCTTTTATCATAATAAATAATTGAACTATAAACTAACATATTTATTTTTTGTTTTTATTACACTGAATTATAATTCAAATGCCCAAAACATTGAAAAAATAAATAAAAAAGATATTTTAAAAATTAGTGGCTCATTAAACTGCAATACTATTTTTTTAATCACTAACAATCCTAACTCAAAACGAGATCCGATCACAAATTATACCAGCGGAAACCTTAATTTAAATTTCCTTTATTGGAGTTTCCCTTTTACTTATCAAATTAGTAATCAATCTAAAACATTTTATCAACCATTTAATCAACTAGGTGTTACCCCAACCTATAAATGGGTTAAATTACATGCCGGCTGGAGCAACATTAATTTTTCGCAATACACACTATCAGGTTATCCATTCCTTGGAGTTGGAGCAGAACTCTCACCAAAAAATTGGAAAATTCAAGTTTTATATGGTCAATTTAAAAAAACAATTAATTATAATTTCGAAAATGAAAACAATAAAAGCCTTGCATACAAAAGAATTGGAGCTGGAGCAAAAATTGGATTCGAAAAAAATGGCTATGCTTTTTATGGCATATTTTTTAAAGCTAAAGATATTTTAAACAGTATAAATTATCTTCCCGAAAATTCTTTAGTTCAACCACAAGAAGGTTCGGTAATTAGCTTACAAAGTAAAGTTCCAATTTTTAAAGAATTACACATCGAAGGAGAATATGCGCTATCGGGTTTAACAAGAAATATAACAAGTCAACTAAAAGAAACCAATCAAAAACAGAATAATTACACGGATATTTTTATTACACAAAAAACATCAACTGAATTTTATTCAGCCTATAAAACCTCCTTATCATACAATCAAAAATTATTTGTAATAGCGGCCAATTATGAACGTATTGACCCAGGTTATGTAACCTTAGGGGCTTATTATTTTAATAATGATTATGAAAACATTACATTATCGCCGCAAATTAATTTATTAAAAAGTAAATTAAATATTTCATTAAATGGCGGCATTCAAAGAAATAATATTGACAATAAAAAATTAAATACAACAAATAGATTAATTGGATCAGGTAATTTAAATTTTTCTCCAAGTAACCATTGGATTTTTAATTTTTCATATTCTAATTTTACAAGCTATACAAGAAATCGTCCGGTTAATAATCCATTTTATATTGCAGGACCTCAAGACACCATGAATTTTTATCAAGTTTCACAATGTGGTAATTTAGTTGCCAGTTATAATTTCACAAAAAGAAACTATAGAAATACTATTTCTATAAACGCTAATAATTTAAATTCAGCGCAAGCTATTTCAAACGTGTTTGCACCAGAAACAAAAATTTACAATTTTAATTTCGTTTATTCTTTAACAGAAACACAAAAAAAATTAACTGTTAATTTAACC
>CANFQR010000194.1 GCA_947449125.1 Bacteroidota bacterium
CTCAAATACCATTTGTTTACGATAAAAATTTATTTGTGAACGATTGCGGATTGGTAAAATTAAAACAAGGGCTTTATCTCTATTTTAAATCAAAAAAAAATGCCGAGTTCGCTTTAGCATTATGTTTAATAAAGCCTAATTACGAGCTGCAAAATAATTATCTAAAAAATAATTTTAGTGATTGGGTTGGTATTTCTAAAGAAGTAAAAATTTCTAAAACCGGGTCAATAGAAAATGCCGTTTTATTAAATGATAATGTCTTGTTTTTTCTTGAAGGCAGTGAGCAGGTTTACCAGGAAAAATCAATTTGTAATAGTTGTTATATTTTATTCTTGTTTTCTTTTCTGTTGTTAATTATTTCATTGCTTTTATTTGTAAAAGAAAACACACAATTAAAATATGTTTTTTTGTTTGTGCCACTATTTCTATTGTTGAGGGGCTTAATGATTTATTTTAAGTGGCCAAATTTTTTTTACAAAAGTGTTTTTTACGATGTTCAATTATTTGGGGATGCAACGTCTTATTTTAACTTTTATTTGGGTGATGTATTTTTAAATGCTGTGGTGATTTTATGTACATGTATTTTAATAAGTTTTAAAATTTACAATACGACCAACAAATTAGTAAACTACTTAAGCGTTTTTTTATTATGTTTTTTAATTGGTTTTAACGTTAATCAGTTTAATACTATTTTAATAAGCTTGGTTTCTAACTCTACATTAAACTTTGATTTTTTAAGCATTTTCAATATTAAGCCACCTATTATTGTTGCGTTTTTGGCTATTTCATGCTACTATTTGTCCCTTTTTGTTTTAGTAAATAAACTCACTGAATTTTTCGCCGGAAAATTTATCTGGAATTTGACAGGGTACTTTTTTTTACTAATAGGTATTTGTTTAGTGATAAAAAATTGTTTCAATTATAATCAGCAATTTGAGAATTATTGGTTGCTGGTTTTTTCTTTCCCGGTATTTTTATTTTCTAGAATTAATACTGCGAAAAACGCGCTAATTATTGGATTTCAAATTTTGATTTTGTCAATAATTACCTCTGTATTTTTAAATTTTTACATCAATCAAAATCAAAAATTAGATTTAAAATTATTATCCTTTAGCCTAAGCGAGCGTAAAGATGCTATTTTGGAAAGTGAGTTTAATAGTGTTTCGGACAAGTTATTTAATGACGAAAAATTAAAAGTACTATTAGATTTTTTACCTAATAGTGAAAAGGAAATAGTTCAATTGCTTAAGCAAAAATATTTTGGCGGATATTTTAATCGTTACACTATAGAGTTTTCGATGTTTGATAAGAATTGTAAACCTTTATTCTCTGTTAAAGACCCAATTCTTTTAAATGAAGGGTTTTTTGAAGATCAAATAAAGTTATTTGAAACTGATTCTATTTCAAACAATTTGTTTTTTGTTGGCAGTTATAAAAAAAGTTCAAGGTATATTGCTAAATTGCCCATGAGCGAAACTAATTTGTATTTGCGTTTGGAGCCAAAACAATTTGAAGAATTAGGTAGTTTCCCAGACTTATTGCTAGATCAATCGCAACAAAAACCTGACAAGCTAAAAAAGTTTTCTCATGCCGTTTATCGCTCTGGTCAATTATCAAGCCGTTATGGAGATTTTAATTATCCTTATTTTATGGCCGATTCGGTGGCAATTTCAAAATCGGATGTTGGTTACACGCATTATTTCTTCCGTCCCGATGATCAAACAGAAATTATAATTAGCCAAAACTCAAAAAACAGCGGTTATTATTTTACTTATAACTCTTATTTGTTTTTATTTTTCTCGGTAATTTGTTATAGTATTTATTTTATTTATTCGCTTTTTTTTATAAAAAATTTCACAACAGCTTCTTTTACCAGACGAATTCAATTTATAATAATAATTTTAATACTTCTTGCTATTTCTGCTGTTGGATATACTTCCACAAAATTGGTGTCAAACCAATTTGAAGCGGATAATATTGAGCAATTAAAAGAAAAAACCCAAACTATTATTAGTGAATTTACAACGCAGTTTAATTCTGTAGATATTTTTGAACCAAGCCAACAAGAGCTAGTTAATTTAAAAATAAAAGAATACGCACATTTGTTTAAAACAGATATTAGTTTATTTGGTAAAACCGGTTCATTATTTACCACAAGTGAGCCAAGACTTTATGAACTCGGCCTTGCATCCACGAGCATTAACCCAAAGGCATTTAAAGATTTGAAGGATAACAAAACATCATCAACAACAATAAATGAAAAAGCCGGAGATTTAAATTATTTATCGTTTTACACGCCTCTTTTTGATAATAAAAAGGAAATTATTGGCTTTATAAACTTACCATATTACGCTAAACAAACCGATTTAACCAACGAACTGTCAGATATTATTAGTGCGTTTATTAATGTTTATGTAATTCTCTTTGTAATTAGTGTTTTATCCGGATTAATTCTGGCAGGATATATAACCAGGCCATTACAGTTAATAAAAAAACAAATCGCAAATATTACACTTGGTAAACAAAACGAAAAAATAAAATGGGAGAGTAATGACGAAATAGGTAAACTGGTTGGTGAATATAACCAAATGTTAATTAAGCTAGAAGATAGCGCTAATCTACTAGCTCAAAACGAACGAGAGAGTGCCTGGCGAGAAATGGCAAAGCAAGTTGCGCATGAAATAAAAAATCCGCTTACGCCCATGAAACTTAATTTACAATACTTGCAACATCTCATAAAAAATAATTCAGATGATTTTAAAGAGAAATTTGAAAACGCGAGTAACGGAATTATCGAACAAATAGATTCTCTTGCAAATATTGCGAATGAATTCAGCAACTTTGCCAAGTTTCCTAAAACAAATTTGCAACTAATAAATTTGGCTGAAATAATAAATATTTCAGTTTCAACATTTCAAAACCAAAAAAACGTTTTAATTATAAATGATTTAAAGCCTGGTCAGATTTTTGTAATGGGCGATAAAGATCAGGCATTGAGGGTATTTAATAATGTTTTAAAAAATGCAGTACAGGCTTTAGATGAAATTTCAGATCCGGAAATTGAAATCGGAATGATTGAGTCAGATATTGCAATAATTATTTCAATAAAAGATAATGGTACAGGTATTAATCCGGAACTTCAGAAAAAACTATTTACACCAAATTTCACAACGAAAAATACGGGTTCGGGCTTGGGTTTAGCCATGGTTAAAAATATTATGCAAGGGTTTAATGGTAAAGTTTGGTTTGAATCAGAAATAAACAAAGGAACTTGTTTTTATTTAGAATTTTTGAAAAAATCATAATACATAATTAATCGTTTTTAGTTAATTAAATCAAAAGAAATGAAAATTGTGAAAGCAATTGAAAGCACTAAAAAAACCTAGGTTTTTTCATAGTTTACTAGCTGAAATATTATTAGTATATTCGTCTTCCTTAAGAAAAAAATTATGGCAAAATTTAGAAAAGAAGATGCTTTAGATTACCACTCTCAGGGTCGTCCGGGCAAAATTGAGGTTGTGCCTACTAAACCATACAGCACTCAGCGAGATTTAACACTTGCGTATTCTCCGGGAGTAGCTGAGCCTTGTTTAGAAATTGAAAAAAACCCCGAAGATGCATACAAATATACTGCTAAAGGCAATTTGGTTGCGGTTATATCAAATGGTACTGCTGTGTTGGGTTTAGGAAATATTGGAGCATTGGCATCTAAGCCGGTAATGGAGGGAAAGGGCTTATTGTTTAAAATCTTCGCCGATATAGATGTTTTTGACATTGAAATTGATACAACAAACATTGATGAATTTGTAAATACTGTAAAAAATATTGCACCAACATTTGGTGGAATAAATTTAGAGGATATAAAAGCGCCAGAGTGTTTTGAGATTGAAAGACGATTAAAGGAAGTTTTAAATATTCCTTTGATGCATGACGATCAGCATGGTACAGCAATAATAAGCGCGGCAGGACTTTTAAACGCAGTTGAGCTTTCGGGAAAACAAATAAATAACATTAAGCTTGTTATTAACGGTGCAGGAGCGTCTGCTAATTCGTGCGCTAAAATGTACATTGCGGTAGGTGTAAAAAAAGAAAACATTATCATGCTCGACAGCAAGGGGGTTATTCATAAAGGAAGAACGGATCTTGACCAGTATAAATCGTTTTTTGCGTCTGAAAATACTACAATTAATTCTCTAGATGAGGCCATTAAAGGTGCCGATGTTTTTGTAGGATTATCAAAAGGAAATATTTTAAGTCAGGATATGGTTAGAAGCATGGCCGAAAATTGTATTGTTTTTGCACTCGCAAACCCTACTCCCGAAATTTCATACGAAGATGCAATGGCAGCAAGAAAAGATATTATTGTTGCAACCGGCAGAAGCGACCATCCTAATCAAGTTAACAATGTGCTTGGTTTTCCATTTATTTTTAGAGGTGCAATGGATGTTAGAGCAAC
>CANFQR010000195.1 GCA_947449125.1 Bacteroidota bacterium
GTTATTAAAGGTGTAAAAACAGCAAACGAAAGATTTGCCGGAGCAGATGACACCTACACCATAGAAGCCCTAATGCAAGATGGTAAAGCATTACAAGCCGGCACATCTCATTTTTTAGGACAAAATTTTGCAAAAGCATTTGATGTAAAATTTGCTAACAAAGAAGGTAAACTAGATTATGTTTGGGCAACAAGCTGGGGTGTTAGCACACGTTTAATGGGAGCATTAATAATGAGTCACAGCGATAATAAAGGCCTGGTAATTCCACCAAAATTAGCCCCAACACAGGTAGTTATTGTTCCAATACATAAAAGCGAAGAAGGACTTTTAAAAATAAACGAATTCGCCAACTCATTAAAATCAAAACTACAAGCAAAAAATATTTCTGTAAAATACGATAACCGAGATTCGCAACGCCCAGGATGGAAATTTGCAGAATATGAATTAAAAGGAATACCGGTAAGAATTGCAATTGGAGAAAGAGATCTTGCTAACGGAACCATAGAAATTGCCCGAAGAGATGAATTAAGTAAAGAAATTATCGCTATGGAAAATGCCGATAATTATGTGGCTGATTTATTAGAAAAAATTCAAACCAATCTCTATAATAAAGCACTTGAACGCACAAAGTCATTAACTCATAAAGTTGATAGTTACGATGACTTTAAAAAAGTTTTAGATGAAAAAACAGGTTTCATATTTGCACACTGGGATGGTACACCAGAAACTGAAGAAAAAATTAAAAACGAAACAAAAGCAACTATTCGTTGTATTCCATTAAACAATCCCCAAGAGGAAGGTGTTTGTATTTATAGCGGAAAACCAAGCAAGCAAAGAGTATTATTTGCAAGAGCCTATTAATAAAATAATGTATGAGCGAAATTCACGATAAACAAAAAACCACTATTTTAAATTTATTAACCGAAAAATCGGTTATGAAACAAGATGTGTTTTCCAATACTATAAGTGTTTTTAAACTCTTAAAAGAAATTTTACAAGAAAGAGCAAACGATTTAGAAAGTGAATTATCTAAGGTTGATAAACGTGTTTCAATTGTCTTTAAAGAAAACGGGCCTCAATCTATTCAGTTAAAAGTAGCAGGCGACATGCTCGATTTTCATATGCATTCTAACGTGTTTGAATTCGAACCCTCGCATCCAATGTTTAAAACAGGCTATATTAAAAACAACAATTTAAATTCATATTGCGGTATTATTAACGTTTATAATTTTTTAGCGGATTCATTTAAGTTTAACCGTTTAAACGATTTAGGTTATCTAATTGCAAGAATTTTCATAAACCGGGAAAAAAAATTTTTTATCGAAACCAAAACTCAAATTGGACACAGATACAGTAATTTTAGCAACGATCCCTTAACAAAAGAAACACTTACCGAAATTATAAATGAATTAATAATTTTTGCCGTATCCTTCGATTTATTTACACCACCTTACGAAATCGTAAAAAGCGTAACAGTTGCCGAAATACAAGAACAACAAAGTGCCAATGCTTTAAGAACCGGTAAACGATTAGGCTATATTGCCGGCTCATACGGATCTTCTGAAGATGAAGTTAATCTTTAAATAATTTTAAAGGTTTTAGTATATGCTTAAAATATTCATAATAGGCCCTGCCTATCCGTTACGCGGCGGGCCAGCCAAGTTCAACGAAAATTTGTGCAGCGAATTAATTAAAGCAGGTCACAACGCACAAATAATATCTTACTCCTTACAATATCCAAATATTTTATTTCCTGGCTCAACACAATTTGAAACCGACGGAGAGGCGCCAAAAAACATTAAAATTTATTCGCTAATAAATACGATAAACCCTCTTAACTGGATTAAAACAGCAAATTTCATTAAAAAAGAAAAACCCGATTTTATTTTATTTCGATACTGGTTACCTTTTTTTGGTCCTTCATTAGGAACCATTGCTAGACTCGTAAAATCCAATACAAAAGTTTTAGCCTTAACCGATAATATTATACCTCACGAAAAACGAATTGGTGATGAAAAATTTACAAAGTACTTTTTAAAAAGTTGCCATGGTTTTATTGCCATGAGCAAAACCGTATTAAATGATATCTCAAAATTTTCAGACACTAAAAATAAAGCCTACTCCCCTCACCCCATGTACGAAACCTATGGCAACATAGTTACCATGGAAGAAGCCCGCAAAAAATTAAATCTTAATACAAACGATAAAATAATTTTATTTTTTGGTTTAATCCGTCATTACAAAGGACTTGACATACTTCTTGAAGCATTTTCTCATCCCGAAATAAAAAAATTAAACATTAAGTTGCTTGTTGCCGGCGAATTTTATGAAAACAAACAACCCTATTTAGATTTAATTGAAAAATATCAGTTACAACATCAACTAATTCTACACGATAAATTTATTCCGAATGAAGACGTTCGATATTATTTCTGCGCTAGCAATTTAGTAGCTCAAACCTACCGAAATGCAACAAACAGCGGAGTTACTATGGTAGGCTACTTTTATGAAAAACCTATGTTAGTTACCAATGTTGGAGGACTAGCAGAAATTGTACCTGATCAAAAATGTGGTTATGTGGTAGAAAATTCCGTAGCAAAAATTTCAGAAAAAATAATTCATTATTTTACTGCGGATAAAGAAAAAGAATTCACCGAAAATGTTCGCCTAGAAAAACAAAAATACCAATGGTCTGGTTTTATTAACACACTGTTAAATCTTTATAACAACTGTTAATACTTTATTTTAAACTAGCATAACGCTACTATCCTTTAAAATCAGCCTACCTATTCTTAAAAGTTAATTACTTACTTTTTTGTTAATAAAGCTATTTCGTTAAAAACTAAAGCCTTCGTATTTTTAGTAATCAAGCATTATAATGGCACTACAGGTAAACATTAACGATATTCTCTCTCAATTATACCAACACCGAAGCGTAGTTGAGTTTTTATTTGCTAACCGCGAAAATGTAACGGTTAACGAGTTGCTGTCGCGCGAAGATATTTCGGCCGACCAGTTCCAGAAACTTAAATCTCTCGATTTAATTTACGAATACGAAAACATAGTTAGTTTAAACGACGCTGTTGTTGCTATGTTCGAAGATTTTATGGAAATTGGAGAGGTTACTCCTGGTTTCATAAACGATTATATTAACGAATTAAATCGACACATTCGTTTTTATCAGGAAGCCCGGGAAATGAGATTCTTGAGAAGCATTAAAAAGTACTTAAAACGAATAAATTCAACGCTTACGCGTGAAATAATAAAACTCCAAAAAAATGTTGACGATACTTACAAAAACGAAAGTAATTACCGAATTAAACTTCAAAAATTAGAAGACTACAGAGAGAAACGCGACACCATTATTGAATTTATTAAAAAAACTACCGATGTTGTTGAAGAAACACGTTCTCTGTTTAGTTTAACCAACGATACAGAACTTTATGGAATTGTTCAATCATTAAAAGTAAGCTTAATCGAAAACCTGGATTATTTAATTGAAATTCAAACAGACATTACCGATTTCATTAATAAAATTCAATTTCAAATTGATGTTTATAAAAAAGCCCAACGCCTTAAAGAAATTAAAGATTACGGCTCGCTTTACTACAAAACTAATTTTAAAGAAACCGTAAATAGTATTAATACTCTAAAACATAACGGACACAAAACTCCAAAAACAAAAATTGCCATCGACTTTTTATTTACTGACGATGGACACGTGTTATGTAAACGAATTGCCGAAAAGTATAAACTAACCAGATTAATGGTGAGAGGCCTTGCCGATAAAATGGCAGGAAACTTTAAAGATAAAGGCTTAGAACAACAAATTAAATTAGACACCGAAAAATTAGTTGAACGATTTTTGACTCAAACAAAAGCTAATTTGTTTGAATATTTAATGGATTATAAATTCCCAAAAGCGATTGGTAACGTTTCCTTCGAAGATAGATTATCACTATTTGTTGAAATTGCCATGGAATATCAAAATCAACTTGATTTTAAGTATCGCTTACAATACTATAATTATTCAGATACAGGCAGCGACGTAAAAAAACGATTAGGTTACACACTCATTTTACCCATGAATGAAAAACCAAAAACAAAACAAAAATCAAAAACAGAAAATTCATAATTAATACTCAATTCAAATTCCAAATTAAAAATAAACTATATGTTGGCAGAAGATTTTAATTTACCAAAACAAACACACGAAATTTTTGCCGTGATGGCAAGAGGAAATTTTATATCAAGTAATGGCACTAAAGACGGTATGAATCGCCTATACGACATCATAAATAACCCCGAAAACTTTGACAGACTTCAGGCCTATTTTAATATCATAAGATACAATATCGAAAGAGGAAATAATTATTTCTATTTCTCTAAACTTAGCGAACCAAATTCTGAAATAGAAAAAAAACTGGAACGCTTCGAAAGATATA
>CANFQR010000196.1 GCA_947449125.1 Bacteroidota bacterium
AGTGTGGTTCTCTATTCATACTGGACTACCGATTTAGCCATAATTACAGCCGTATTAAAAAAACAATTTCCTAAATTAAAAACAATTTCAAGGGCCCACGGCTATGATGTATTTGAAGAACAAAACGAAAATAATTATATTCCTTTCCGGGATTTTCAGTTTAATACCATAAATTGTATTTATAGTGTTTCAAAATCCGGAGAACGCTATTTAAAAACTAAGTATTCTAAATACAAACATAAATTATCAACCAGCTACCTCGGTACAGAAGATAATGGTCCGTCAAATTTTGAATCTACATTAAATTTTAAAATTGTTACTTGTTCTGTTATACGAAACATAAAACGACTCGAGTTAATGATTGACATTTTGAAATTTATCAATTTCGATTTAACATGGCATGTTGTTGGTAACGGTCCTGATGAAAATGATTTAAAAAAAATGTCTGAAAACGTACCTCATAATATCAAGGTAGTGTTTCATGGTTATTTAAATAAAACAGAATTAAATCATTTTTACAAAACCGAGTCTATTAATTTGTTTTGTAGTTTAAGTTCTTCAGAGGGTTTGCCGGTATCAATGATGGAGGCTATAAGTTACGGTATTCCAATAATGTCAACAGATGTAGGAGGTTGTCATGAAATTTGCAATGAAAATACCGGTTTTTTAATTCAAAAAGATTTTAATCCAGCAGAAGTTGCAGATGTAATAAAAAGTTTTAAAAACTCAGAAAAAAATTCAGAAAATTTCAGAAATCAAGTACGGCAATTTTGGAAAAATAATTTTAATGCAGAGGTTAACTATAAAAAATTTACAGACAAATTGCTGCAGATATGAACAACGGAATAATTATTTTAATACATTAAATAATACATTAATTTTAAATAAATAATAATAAAATGACTATCAGATACTGCACAAAATGTATATTTCCTGAAACAAAACCTGATTTGTTTTTTAATGAGGCCGGTGTTTGTTCGGCTTGTCAGGCTGCAAGCCAAAAAAATGTTTCTATAGACTGGGCACAACGTAAAAGTGATTTTGAGAAAATTATTAATCACTATAAAAATAAGCCTGGCGAAATTGGTTACGATTGTTTAATCCCGGTAAGTGGTGGTAAAGATAGTACATACCAAGTTTATTTTATGAAAGAAGTTTACGGATTAAATCCTTTATGTGTATGCTTTGAAACAACTAACTTGTCTGAAATTGGAAAAAATAACATTGACAATATTTCTAAAATGGGCGTAGATGTTATTTATTTTAAAAAGAATTATAAGGCGTATAGAAGCATGGTTATAGAAGGATTTAAACGCGTTGGTGATGAAATGTGGCCTAATCATTTAGGGATTTTTACGGTACCTATTCATTTTGCAGTAAAGTTTAATATTCCTTTAGTTATTTGGGGAGAAAATCCTCAGCAAGAATACGGTGGCCCTTTAGAATCAGTTCAAAACAAACATTTAAATCGCAGATGGATGGAGGAGTTTGGAGGATTATTGGGTAATCGCATACAAGATATGGTTGGCGTAGATGGATTAACTGAAAAAGAATTAACACCTTATTTTTATCCTAGCGATGAAGATATTGAACGTGTTGGTTTAACAGGAATATTTTTAGGCCATTACTTTTTTTGGGATGCCCGCGCACAATTAGAAATTGTAAAAAATCACGGCTTTGGTGTTAAAGAAGACGGACCGGTTGAAGGTACGTATACCAATTATGAAAATCTGGATGAAAAAATGCATGGTTTGCACGACTACCTAAAATTTGTAAAGTATGGTTTCGGAAGAGCTACAGATCACGCTTGCATAGATATAAGAAATAATAGGTTAACTCGCCAGGAGGCAGTAGAACTAGTAAAACAATATGATGGAAAATATCCACATTATGCTATACAGGAATTTATAAAATATTCAGGTATGTCAAAACAAGAAATAGATTTAATTATAGACTCATTTACAAATCCTGTTTTATTTGTTCAAGACGAGAATGGTAATTTTAAACGTGATAACGCGGGAAATTTGGTTAAGAACTTTGAAATTAGTTAATGGTAGCAATAATTGATTATGGTTTAGGTAATTTGGCATCGGTTCAAAAAGCATTGAGTTTTTTGAAAATAGATAATAAAATTACTGCTAATCACGATGAGATAAAAAATTCAGATTTTATTTTACTTCCTGGGGTAGGATCATTTGCACATGGTATGCAAAATTTAAAGGAGAAAGGTCTTGATGTTCTTTTAACTGATGAAGTGATTGGTAAAAAGAAAAAATTTTTGGGTATCTGTTTGGGTATGCAACTTATTGCAGAAACCGGAACAGAACCATTTGTTTCTCCTGGACTTGGTTGGATAAAAGGAACCGTAAACAAAATTGAAACAACAAATTTACGTATTCCTCATATGGGGTGGAATACTATTGAAACAGTTAATCAATCTTATTTAACTGAGTTTAATCAAAAAGATTTTTACTTTATACACAGTTATCATTTTGTTCCTGACAACCAACGTATGATTGCAGCTTATGTAAACTATGAAACAAACCTTGTGGCGGCAATTCAACACGATAATATTTTTGCTACACAGTTTCATCCTGAGAAAAGTCAAACCGCAGGTTTAGCATTATTAAAACATTATTTCGAATCATGTTAAAAACGCGTGTAATTCCTATTTTAACTTTTAACGGAATAGGCCTTGTTAAAACCAAACAGTTTTCTAATCCTCGTATGGTTGGAAATCCTGTGCAGGCTGCCAGAGTTTATAATCAAAGGGGAGTTGACGAACTGGTTTTTATAGATATTTACGCTTCAGAGCAAAATCGGAAAATAAATCTTAAACTAGTTTCAGAAGTTATTAAAGAGTGTTATATGCCTGTTGCAATAGGTGGAGGAATTTCTACCATTGATGATATTACTAATTTGCTTAAAATTGGGGCAGATAAAGTTGTCATAAAAACAAAGGCTTTAACAGATCCTGATTTTATAAAAAAAGCTGTTTCTATTTTTGGTAGTCAGTGCATTACAATTTCAGTTGACGCAATAGCTCACCACAACAATTACAAAATTTATAACAGGCAAGGAATAGATTTATCACTCAACGAATTTACCAACTCAATGATGGCTTGTGAGGTAGGGGAGTTGATAGTTAATAGTGTTGACAATGACGGCATGATGAATGGGTATAATTTCGAATTAATTAATACCGTTTTAAAAAACACAAATTTACCGGTAATAGCTGTTGGTGGCGGAGGCGAAATGGCCCATTATAAACAATTAATGACCGAAACAAAAATTGAGGCAGTTGGCTCCTCTAGTATTTTTCATTTCACACAATTTACCCCACGCGATATTAAAAACGAATTAAAACAAATTAATGTTCCGGTTAGACTATAAATGAGAAAACTAGTTTTGATGTTTATGTATAGATTAACAATAATCAATTATAATGTTTAGGGTTTTATTTTACTATAAAATCGCCTTGCTAAATGAATTGATTGGGCTTCCAGTTTCTGATAAACGATTTTATGATGCAATTAAATTTAATTATAAAACCATTACGTATCGTTATGCTATAAGCGCGCCAAAAGATTTTTTGATAAGCCTAAGAATTTTCAAACAAATTTTTAGCAACCTTTTCAAAAGGTTTGATTGTAAATCATTTAATGTAAATTCTAATGTTGCAATATTTGATGTAAACAGTAATAATGTCGAACTAAGAACAAAATATATAAAACGAATAAGCGGCGAAGAAATAAAGTTGTTTATAGGAAGAGATGAATTGCTGAAAAGCAAACATTTAATCCAGTCGCTATTCACAGTAATAATACTATTAGTCACATTTCCATTTGTTTTTTTTATTTCTGTTTTTTCTTCAAATAAATTAAAATATCCATTACTAGTAATTAATACCATAGAGGCAATTAATATACTACAACTATTGAGGGAAAATAAAATTAATAAACTTCATTTTTTTTGTATTTATGAGCATGATTCAAATTTATTGGCTTATGTATTAATGAAATTTGGTATCAAAGTCAATAAAATACCATCCGAAGTGCCAATGCATTTTTTAAATAGAACAGTTATTGCCGATTCGTTAAGTTTTTGTTTTCGATATCAGGAAGAAGAATTTATAAAGTATCGCGACACCATGCACGTGTCAGAAATTCAACACTGGGTGCCCGAAAGTGCTTTTGAGTTAGAGAAATATTATTTGCAAAATAATAACACGCAATTAAATACAATTGGTTTTTATTCAAGTGGCATGTGGTTAAGAAATGAAATTGACAATATGGATTTGATTGACGCTGATTTATACGAAAAAGAACTCCTTGGTTATTTGGTTGAATTTATTCAAGTAAATCCTCAATACAAATTAGTGGTATTTTTGCACCCTATAGAAAAATTGAATCTCGAAAAAACAAAA
>CANFQR010000197.1 GCA_947449125.1 Bacteroidota bacterium
AATAGTCCAAATTATTTGAATGCCGAGTTGGATTTAAAAAACGCTGTTTATAAAAAAAATGAAATTACCGGCTTAGGATTACCTCAAGTATCTGGTAGTATAGATGTTAAAGATTATGTTGAATTACCAACATCTTTATTACCTGGTCAATTTTTTGGAGCGCCTGCAGGAACATATATCCCGGTTAAATTTGGAACCAAATATAACTCTACTGCCGGTTTAAGCGCTTCACAGTTATTATTTAGCAGCGATTATATTTTTGGGTTAAAAGCTTCAAAAGAATTTATTAATCTCTCAAAAATAAATGTAACCAGAAGCAAAGCCGATTTGGTTTCTCAAGTTTCAAAAGCTTATTACAACGTTATCATCAATAAAGAGCGAATAAAATTGTTGGAGTCTAATTTAATTCGTCTTAAAAAGATATTAGATGACACTAAAGCATTTAACCAACAAGGTTTTGCTGAATTAATTGATGCTGAAAGGTTAGAGGTTCAATACAATAATTTGGTAACCGAAAAAGATAAAGTTGTAAGATTAATAGGTTTATCTGAAACAGTTTTAAAATTTCAGATGGGATATAAATTAAATGATGCTATTGCGCTAACCGATAGTTTAAATTTTAATTCTGATACATTTGAAGAACTAAACATAACTAATGTTGATGTAAGTAAACGACCCGATTACCAGTTGCTAAAGGCACAACAAAACTTACTTAATTTAGATGTAAAGCGCTTAAAATGGGGATATTTACCAACACTGGCAGCCTATGGCGCCTATCAATATAATGCCCAACGCCAAGAGTTTGATTTACTTGATACAGATCAAAAATGGTTTAAAATAGCTTTAGTGGGCGCTACACTCAACGTTAATATTTTTGACGGCTTTCAGCGCAATTATAAAATTCAGCAGGCTAAAATTAGCGCACTAAAAAATAATAATACGTTAAAAAGTATTGAATCAGCTTCGCAACTTGAAGCCTCAGTTGCGGGAATTTCATATAATAATGCTTACTCAAGTTTGCTGGCTCAAAAAAAGAACATGGTTTTGGCACAGCATGTTTATGAAGTTGCTATGAAAAAATATCAAGGTGGTGTAGGCACTAATCTCGAAATTGTAAATGCCGAAACTACCTTAAAAGAAGCTCAAACAAATTACTACAATTCTGTATATGATATGTTGGTAGCTAAAATAGATTATCAAAAAGCAATAGGAACCCTTGTAAAATAAAATAACAATTAATTAATTTTTATATGTTCATCAATTCAAAAAAAAATAAAATGAAAAATACAATCTTGGTAATAGTAATAATGGTTTTAACTTTTGCTTGCGGCACCACAGATAAAAAAGCCGAATTAGAAAAACTTAAAAAACAAAAGGCCGATTTAGAAACTAAAATTACTGCTTTAGAGGAAGAATTAGCCAAATCAGACACTGCAAAAAAAGAAAAATTTGTTGAGGTTGTTGCTGTACCATTGCAATCATCTGTTTTTAAAACATATATTGAAGTTCAGGGCAGAATTGATGCCGATGAAAGCGTTGCCTTATCTTCTGAAATACCCGGCACTATCACAAAAATAAACGTAAAAGTAGGAGACGAAGTAATAAAAGGTCAAGTTCTTGCAGAAACAGATTCGCGCGCAATGTTGCAACAAATAAGTGATTTGCAAACCAATTTAGATTTGGCAAAACAAGTTTATGAAAAACAAAAAAATTTATGGGAGCAAAAAATCGGAACTGAAATTCAGTATTTGCAAAGTAAAACAACTAAAGAAAGTCTTGAAAATAAAATGGCAGCCATGCAAGAACAAGTTCGCATGACAAAAATTATTTCTCCAATTAACGGAACGGTAGATGGCGTTAATATTAAAATTGGTCAGGCAATAGCTCCCGGCATGGGCGCAATAACTGTTATTAATTTTTCAAACTTAAAAGTGAAGGCAGATGTTGCCGAAACGTATGCTTCAAGAGTTAAAAATGGCAATCTAGTTCAGGTATTTTTTCCTGACATGCAAGATTCTATTAATTCAAAAATATATTATGCTTCGCGCGCTATAAATAACTTAACTAGAACGTTTGGCGTTGAGGTTTTACTTGATAACTCAAAAGAGTTTCATCCCAATATGGTAGCTAAACTAAAAATAAACGATTATCAGTCTGCAACTCCAAAAATAACAGTACCTGTAAAATTCATTCAAAAAGGAACAAACGAAAGTTTTGTGCTTGTTGCCGAAAACGGAAAGGCTGTAAAAAAAGTAATCAATATTTCTCGCGAATACAAAGGCTTATCTGAAGTTACAGATGGTTTAAAAGAAGGCGATTTACTTATAACAGAAGGTTACGACTTAATTAACGAAGGTGATAACATTAGCGTAAAAAAATAATTTCATAAGTAATTAAAGCGAATTAAATAACAAGATTTATGTTAGATAAAATAAAAGAATTTAAACCTTCAAGTTGGGCAATTGACAATAAAATGACAATTTATTTGTTAACTATTTTTATTACCCTTGCTGGTATAATGGCCTATAACTCTTTACCAAAAGAGCAGTTTCCTGATATTACTGTCCCAACTATTTATATTAATACAATTAATGGAGGTAATTCGCCAACAAATATTGAAAATACTATTACCAAGCCAATCGAAAAACGATTAAAAGGAATATCTGGTGTTAAAAAATTTACCAGTACCTCATTGCAAGACGTTTCGGTTATTGTAGTAGAATTTCATACAAATATAAAAGTAGAAACTGCCAAACAAAAAGTTAAAGATGCTGTGGATGAAGCCAGAGGAGAAATGCCTACTAGTTTAACCAGAGAACCAATGATAAAAGAAATTGCGTTTTCTGAAATTCCTATTATGTATATTAACGTTGCTGGTAAATACGATTTAAAACAATTAAAAAAATATGCCGAAAATTTAAAAGATAAAATTGAAGGGTTAAAAGAAATAAACGAAGTTAAGTTAGTTGGTGCATTAGACAGAGAAATACAAGTAAATATAGATGCGTATAAATTACAAGCTGCGCAATTAACTCTAACTGATATTCAAAGAGCAATTGGTTCAGAGAATTTAACATTGTCCGGTGGTAACATACCTCTTAATGGCATGAAACCCTCGTTAAGCATAAAGAGTGAATTTAAAGACCCAAAAGAAATCGAAAATATTATTGTAACATCTGCAACCGGAGCCAAATTATTTATTAAAGATTTTGCAACTGTAGTTGACGGTTTTAAGGAGAAAGAAAGTTACTCTTCTTCAAATGGTAAAAATGTAATTACTCTAAACGTGGTTAAACGTTCAGGAGAAAACTTAATTGATGCCGCCGATAAAATTGAAGAGATTATTGCCGAAATGAAAAAATCGGAATTTCCTCAAGGACTTGATATTACAATTAGTGGTGACCAAAGCGATAAAACAAAATCTTCATTAACTGATCTAATAAATACAATTATTATTGGTTTTATTTTGGTTACAGTTGTGCTTATGTTTTTTATGGGAGTTACTAATGCTTTGTTTGTAGCTCTTTCTGTGCCTTTATCAATGTTTATTGCTTTTTTGGTAATGCCAAGTATTGGCTTTTCATTTAATATGATTGTTCTTTTTTCTTTTATTCTTGCTTTGGGTATTGTGGTAGATGATGCCATTGTTGTAATTGAAAATACGCATCGTTTATTTGATAACGGTAAAAGAGATATTAAAACTGCAGCAAAAATGGCTGTTGGCGAGGTGTTTATGCCTGTGTTATCCGGAACAATTACCACTTTGGCTCCGTTCATTCCTTTAGTGTTTTGGCAAGGTATTATTGGTAAGTTTATGTATTTTTTACCGGTTACTTTAATTATTTCATTATTGGCGTCGCTGTTTGTAGCTTATATTATTAATCCTGTTTTTGCCGTAGATTTTATGAAACCTCACGAAGAGGAAAGCAAAGAACACGGTAAAATAACCAAAAAAGCCCGTTTGCAATTAATTGTTTATGCTTTGGTAGCATTGTTTTCATATATTACTGGACATTTTGCCGTTGCAAATTTTACTGTTTTTCTTGCTTTCTTTTTAGTGCTTAACAGATTATGGTTGTATAAAGTTATTGAAGCATGGCAATTTAAAATTTGGCCCTCATTTGTAAACCGTTATGTTAAAGTGTTGCAATGGTTTTTGAGAAACCCCTGGAAGCCTTTATTTTATTTGATCATTTTATTTATATTTTCTTTTGTACTATTTGCCATAAGAAAACCAAAAGTTGTATTTTTTCCTGGTGGAGATCCTAACAATGTGTATGTGTATGTAAAATTGCCAGAAGGCACCGACCCCTCAATTACAAATAATGTCATGCGAAAAGTTGAAGCTAAGGTGGAAACTGTTTTGGGTAAAAATAACCCTTTGGTTGAATCTATGATTAC
>CANFQR010000198.1 GCA_947449125.1 Bacteroidota bacterium
AAATAACAAAAACAAAGCAAAGGCATAAGCTCTCAAAAATTTAGAAATACTTTTAATAAAAACAAATGATAACATTATAGGTATAAACATTGCTAAAGCAGCGCCATAAGCCGTATGGTCATTATAAAATGGTGAAACTACCCAATCAGCAGCTTTGTCGTTAAAATTAAATTTGGCATGCTGAAAAACAGTATAAAATATGACTATAGCTAACGCAGATGCATAACAATAAACAAAACGAAAAATATTTTTCTTATCAGTAAAAATATGAGGTATTATAATGTAACAACTAAAAACAAACCATAAACGAGAAATTAAATATTTTAAAGAAATGATAATTTCGGTGCTTGTTAAGCTCGTAAAAAACATCCAGCTTAATTGAATAATTATTAAAATAGTTATAGGATGATTTATGAATTTTTTATCTGTAATTCTTGAACTTAACTCATTAAAAATATACAGTAACATAACACCTGCCATTAATGGTTCAGATGGTAAACTAAGATCTAAACCATCAGAGAGGCCCAGTTCCTTAAGTGAGATGGACAATGGTGTACAAAAAGCCAAAAAATAAACTAACTTTTGTAAATGAAAAACAGCAACATAAAGTACAATTAATAAAAGTGGTAAAAGATTATAAGGGTAAAACATACCCTTTTTATATGCCATAATATACGCATTACCAAATATGTATAACAACATTAAAAAAGGAAACAAATATGTCTTATAATACTTAGACAATTAAAAAATTTCTTTTGCGCGGTTTTTAAATAAAAAGAAAGCAAGCGATAAAAACAATGATGATAATGATGAAACCAAAACAATAATCCACCTAACAGGATAACACTTTTTATCTTGTAAATTTGGTTTACTAACGTAAATACAAAAATCAATATTTCCATTTGCATCAAGTAAGTAATTATCTCGTTTTACTTTTATTTGTGAGTAAGAATTTAAAACCGAATTAATACGACCATTTAAAACTCTTAAATCCATTCCTTTTTCTTTAATGCCCTTAACTGTTAATTTAGAATTTTCGTTTAAGTTAGCATTGGATGTAATTTGTTTACTTAAATATTTTGCCTGATAATTTTCATCAACAATATTATAATCTGTTTTAATTTTTACGAATGCACTGCTTAACGAATCAATTTCTTTTTTTTGAATATCAATAACATTTTGTGTATTCAATAAATATTGATTAACTATATTTTTTTTCTTTTCTTTTACAAATTCATTTGTGTTTGAAATTAAAGCCGCATTTAATTTTTGAGCAAAAACAGGATCTTCATCTTTAACTATAATCTCAATTGATTCGTAAATAGTTGGCGAAACTTTTATATTTTCAATATACATGTAATCAAACAATGCCTTTCCTCCTTTTGAATTAATGGTATCTATGCCGTACCTCGAAAACAAATTAAAATCTTTAGCCAATTTGTATTTAATATCGTCGCTTAAAAAATACTGAAGCAATTGCTCGCTGGGAGATTCTTCAGAATTCTGATATAGGTTAACGGGATATACTACAGCGTTTGATTTATATTTCTCTTTAATTAAAAATGATGCGAAAAAAGAAACTATGGCAGCAGCAGCAACAATTAAAACAATTGATTTTAAATTTTTAATAATTGTTTTAATAACATTTAAAGAATTTAAATTTTCCATTTTTAGTCTTCAAGTTTTATTTTGTTCAACTTTTCACGAAATAATAAAATAATAAAGCCCATTACGTTACCAGCAATAACAGTAATACTAATTAATAAAATGCGATTTGGTTTTGCCTTATACTCATTTGGTTTAGCTTTTTCAACCACAAATTTTACAGGCAAACTTGTATTGTAATTAACTAATGCTTCATCGTATTTTGATTTAATATCAGGATATTTAAAACTATACTTTTCTAAGTTGTCGTGAACATTTTGATAAGCACTTCCATATTTTTTGAGAGTATCTAATTTAGCTTCTAATCTTTTCATTGCAGCAACATCATTTTTTTCAATTGCCTTAGCATAACTTTTAGAATAAGCTTTAACTTGCTCTTTATAATGTAGAACACCCAAACTTCTTAATACTTTCAAACTATCTTCCAACTCCTTCATTCTTAACAAGGTATTTTCATATTCGTTCTTAACTATATTTAAAACTTTTGAGGTAATTGCTTGAGTCATCTCGTGTTTAACAGTATCACAATAATCTGTAATTCCATTAGCTATTTGAGCAGCGCCATTAGCTGTATAATCGTATACCTCAACTTTTACACTGTTAAATTCTGTCCGTTTAATGGTTACCATATCGTCCCATTTAAGTTTTAAATAATGGTAACCTAAAACAGTGTCTTTAATTTTCCAACGTTCCCATAAATTAAACGCATTAGCTACTTTTAATTTTAAGGCGTCTGAACTTAAAAATTGAATTAATTTTTCAACATCGTCTTCATCGCCAATTTGCATGTAATCTTCTTGATTGCCTGTATTTGGTTCAATTACAAGTTTAGAAACAGAAAAATGTCGGGCTGCAAATAACACAGCTGTAGATTTGTATTGTTTTGGCATAATTAAAACAAGTATTCCTGTAGCAAATGCACTCACCATTGTTATAATTAAAAACGTCTTTCTCCACTTTATTAATTTTAAAATTAATTGATTAGCTGAAATCTCTTCTTTCATAGTTTATTTATATTTTATAAAACGAATAACCGACTTTGGATTTATCATACCAGTGGCAAACGCTAATAAGCCACTAAATATAAGCATTATGCCGAAATTATATAACCATTGCGTGGTTAAATTCATAGTGAAATAGTTAGCAAAGATTAGGCCTATGATGTACAATAATAATGAGATTAACAGTCTTTTATTAATTTTAAAATTAAATACTTTATATGAAATAAAAACCTGAATTAAGCAGGTTAAAAATTGTGTAACAACACTAGCAACAGCACTTCCAAAAGCATAATATTTAGGAATAAGGATAAAATTCAACAGTAAATTTATTAATATACCGCTAATGGCCATTAAGTTAAGATGTTTTAAATTTCCATTTGCGGTTAAAAGTGTACCAAAGATATATGTCACAGAAATTGCTGTAAAGCAACTCATTAATAGCCCTAGAATTTGATAGCCTTCGGAATTACCCTTATATAACAACTCACAAAATTTATCGGCATAAAACAAACTACTTACCGAAACAATTAATGCAGGAGTTAACAATAAGGTGAATGACAATTTAACAATGTTTTCAATATTCTCCTTATTCTTCAACATTCTACTAAACAAAGGCAATAGCTGAACAGAAAATAAATAAGCAATCATGTTTGCGGCGTCAAGTAACCTAAATGCTTTAGCATAAATTCCACTTTGTTCTTTACCCAGATTTCCAGATAAAATTCGTTCTATCATAACGCTGTCTAATCTGTTATAAAAAGTCATAAGCAAAACAAGAATTGCAAAAGGAAAACTTTTTTTTAATATCATTCTGTTAAATGACCAGTCCCAGTTTAATTTAAACGTGTGGGTTTTATTAAGCACAACTAAAAAACCAATCAGGGCAGTTAGTCCGTAACCAATTGTTTGAGCATAAACAAAATTCATAATATCAATTTTTAATCCGAAAAAATTAAAAATTAATAGTGCTACAATTAGTATCATAATAACTCTGTCTAGAACAGACATAATACTATCGATCCTAAACAAATGAAGTGCCAGTAAATTTGATCTTAAAAAAAGTATAAAACTTAAAAAGAAATTATTTATACAAAGAATTAACAATAACTTAATGTACCTTAAGTCAAAGCCAAGAACAAAAAAGCCAATTAATAAGGTAACCGAAACGTAAAGCAATCCCAAAACAAATTTTAAGCTTAACATTTTACTAAAATGTTTGCTTAACAAATGAACATTTTGAGCTATGTTCTTATTATTAAAATTGGTTAAACCAAAGTCTAATAAAATATTTATAAGAAACGAAAAATTAAATAACACAAAGTATTCGCCATAACTAACGTTCCCTACACTCATCTGTACATTAGGCTCTATACTTAAAATCCAAAAAGGCTTAATTAATAAATTAAGAATCAAGAGTATAGCCAAATCAAATATGAATTTCTTTTTTTGCACAGGGGGCAGCAAATATAGCTTTTTTTATGGTAAAACCTAATCTATATTTCATAGATTTGCATCGTGCAAATAGTTGTAAATACTAGAATTTTACTTAAAAACCGACTAGCAGGGATGGGTTGGTTTACCTACCAAACATTAAAACATATTACCCATAAAAATCCGGATGTACATTTTGTGTTTTTATTTGATAGGAATTTTGATGAAGATTTTATTTTTTCGGAAAATATAACGCCTATTATTTTATCTCCACAAGCAAGACATCCGTTTTTGTATTATGCC
>CANFQR010000199.1 GCA_947449125.1 Bacteroidota bacterium
AGTAATGGAAAATGGCGCACGCCCGAACCAATGGGCAAACCCATTTCATCAACCTATTGGGAAGGTGGAGCTTGTGTTTCACCTGATGGAAAAAAGTATTTTTTTACTAGTGAAAGAAATGGAGGCTTTGGAGGAAGTGATATTTGGATGGTAGAAAAAGTTAATAAAAAAGAATGGGGAAAACCTGTAAACTTGGGCGCCGAAGTAAATACCATTTATGACGAGGCAGGTATGTTTTTAGCACCGGATGGTAAAACCTTATTTTTCTGCAGTAATAGTCCGGCGAGTATGGGGAGTTACGATGTTTTTAAAACAGTTTTTGAAAACGGAAAATGGTCAAAACCAACCAATTTGGGATATCCTATTAACAGTTCTGCAAAAGAGGGACAATTAACCATCAGTGCAGATGCCAAATACGCCTATATATCAAGCGAACGCGCCGGTGGTTTGGGTGCAAATGACATTTATAAAATTAATTTAAAAGATTTTGCCATACTTGAAAAAGACGGTAAAAAGAAAGTAAATAGTGGTTTAAGTATTTTACGCGGCACCATTCGCGATGGTTTTGAAGGATATGGTTTAGCCGATGTTGAAGTGATTCTGAGTGATGAAACAGGTAACAAGTTGTCATCTACTTTAACCAACGAAACAGGCGATTATTTTTTCACCATAAAAGGTGGAAACTATAAAATAACCGTTACTAAAAAAGGCTATAAAGAATTCTCTGAAGCAATTGATTTAAAACAAAGCGAAAAAGAAACCTACTCTCTTGAAAAAGGCTATTTGCTTAACAAAGAGCAATAAATTTTACGTAACTACTTTAGATCTTTATGACCAATTATTTTAAAACAATTAGCAAATTAAAATAGTGCACTTTCTGTAAAACAAAATCGTCAAAAAAACGTTAATTAAGTGTTTACGAACGATTTACTTGTTAAACGTTCATTTTTTAATATTTTAATTACATTTGCATTAATGGAAATTGTTAAAGGTTCAGGTTTTATTCCGGGAGAATTATTGGCTAAAATAAATTCGCCTGCCGATTTAAAAAAATTAAATGAAAATCAGTTGGAGCAAATCAGTTCGGAGCTCCGTCAGTATATTATTGATTTGGTTTCGGTTAAAGGCGGACATTTTGGTGCTTCTTTGGGTGTAGTAGAATTAACAGTTGCCCTCCATTATGTGTTTAATACACCCTACGATCAATTGGTTTGGGATGTTGGTCATCAGGCTTACGGCCATAAAATTTTAACCGGTCGCAGAGATGTATTTCACACAAACCGAGTTTATAAAGGTATTAGCGGTTTCCCGAAACGCAGCGAGAGTGAGTACGATACTTTTGGTGTTGGACATTCATCAACCTCCATAAGTGCAGCTCTTGGAATGGCGGTTGCCAGCAAGTATAATAACTTAATCAACAAAAATCATATTGCTGTAATTGGTGATGGTTCAATGACTGCAGGACTTGCGTTTGAGGGTTTAAATCATGCCGGTGTGGAAAATGCCAATTTATTGGTGGTGTTAAATGATAATTGCATGAGCATTGACCCAAATGTAGGCGCTTTAAAAGAGTATTTAACGGATATAACCACATCTCATACTTATAATAAAGCAAAAGATAAAATATGGGAATTGTTAGGGAAAATAAGCAAGTTTGGTCCGAATGCTCAGGAAATAGCAAGCAAGGTTGAAAATTCGATAAAAACAGGTCTTTTAAAACAATCTAATTTATTTGAATCCTTAAAATTTAGGTATTTTGGACCTATAGACGGACATGATGTTGTTCGTTTAAGTAAAGTTTTAGCCGATTTAAAAGATATTCCCGGCCCTAAAATTTTACATGTACTTACAAAAAAAGGGAAAGGATATAAATTTAGTGAAGAAGGAAATGAAACTGTTTGGCACTCTCCGGGCTTATTTAATAAAGAAACTGGTGAGATAATTAAAGTAACGCCCAAAACGCCTCAACCTCCAAAATATCAAGATGTGTTTGGACATACAATTGTTGAATTAGCAGAAAAAAACAAACATATTTTTGGAATAACGCCTGCTATGCCCTCAGGCTGCTCATTAAACATTATGATGAAAGCTATGCCTGACAGAGCAATTGATGTTGGTATTGCTGAACAGCACGCTGTTACGTTTAGCGCAGGTTTAGCAACCCAAGGACTGGTGCCATATTGTAATATTTATTCATCGTTTATGCAACGGGCTTATGATCAGGTTTTACATGATGTTGCCTTGCAAAATTTAAAAGTTATATTTTGCTTAGATAGAGGTGGGCTTGCCGGAGCTGATGGACCAACTCATCATGGCGCTTTCGATTTGGCTTATTTCCGTTGCATTCCTAACATGATTGTAAGTGCGCCAATGAATGAAGAAGAATTAAGAAATTTAATGTATACTGCTCAGTTAGACGAAGTAACTGGTCCGTTTAGTATTCGCTATCCTCGGGGGCAAGGCGTTATGGTTGATTGGAAAACCCCATTCAAAAAAATTGAAATAGGTAAAGGCAGAAGAATTAAAGATGGTAAAGATGTTGCAATTCTATCCATTGGTCATCCCGGAAACTTAGTTCAAGAAGCCATCAAAAAACTTAAAGATGAAGGAATTGATCCGGCTCATTACGACTTGCGATTTGCAAAACCATTAGATGAATCTTTATTGCACGAAGTATTTTCAAACTATAAAAAAATAATAACGGTTGAAGATGGCTGTATAATGGGCGGAATGGGAAGTGCTGTATTAGAATTTATGGCAGATAATGAGTATTCCGCAAAATTGGTAAGATTAGGTATTCCTGATAATTTTATAGAACATGGTGAGCCTGCCGAGCTTTATGAAGAGTGTGGTTTTTCACCAACTAAAATTGCATCTGCAGTTATTGAAATTTTAAAAGAGAATAATTCAAAACTTAAAAACCAAGCCTAATTTTATAAAGTCAAAATAAAAAAGTCTGTAAAATTAATTTACAGACTTTTTTAAATACTAATAGTTAAGAAATTAAACAATGGCAAAAGAAACAACCCTTCGCTGTTCAATGTGCGGAAGAGATAAAAAAGAAGCGAAAATTTTAATTGCCGGAATTAATGGGCATATATGTGATAACTGCATTAATCAAGCATATAATTTAATTAAGGAAGAGTCAATAGGCGAGCAAAAACAGCAACTTCAGCAAGCCATGAATTTACTTAAGCCTGCTGTAATAAAAGAAAAATTAGATGAGTATGTTATTGGACAGGATGATGCTAAAAAAGTATTGGCAGTAGCAGTTTATAATCATTTCAAACGAATTGCACATGCCCAAAAAAATAATAAAGAAGAAATAGAAATTGACAAGTCTAATTTAATTTTAGTTGGCGAAACAGGAACCGGAAAAACCTTATTGGCCCGCACCATTGCTACCATGTTAAATGTTCCTTTTTGTATTGCCGATGCCACGGTGCTCACAGAAGCCGGTTATGTAGGCGAAGACGTGGAAAGTATTTTAACACGTTTATTGCAGGCTGCCGATTATGATGTGGCTGCCGCTGAAAAAGGAATTGTTTTTATTGACGAGTTGGATAAAATTGCACGTAAAAGTGATAATCCGTCTATTACACGCGATGTTAGTGGTGAAGGTGTTCAACAGGCCATGCTAAAATTGCTTGAAGGCACCATAGTTAATGTGCCTCCTCAAGGCGGAAGAAAACACCCCGATGCAAAAATGATTTCGGTAAACACAAAAAATATTTTATTTCTTTGCGGTGGTGCATTTGACGGTATTGAGAAAAAAATAGCACAACGTTTAAATACACAATCTGTTGGCTACGCGTCATCTGTTTTAGAAACAGAAATTGATAAATCAAATTTATTACAATACGTATCACCCCAGGATCTAAAATCTTTTGGTTTAATTCCAGAATTAATAGGTCGTTTACCTGTATTAACCTATTTAAAACCATTGGACAGAAATGCGCTTAAACTGATTTTAACTGAGCCTAAGAACGCGTTAATTAAGCAATACAAACAGTTGTTTAAAATGGAAGGCACAAAGTTGGAAATTGAAGACGAGGTATTAAATTTAATAGTAGATAAGGCGCTTGAATTTAAATTAGGAGCAAGAGGATTAAGAGGAATCTGCGAAGCAATTATGACAGATATTATGTACTCGATTCCAAGCGAAGAGAAGCCGGTAAAACAATTTACGGTAACTTTAGATTACGCTTTAGATAAATTAAAAAATGCGAAATTAAGTCAGCTAAAAGTTGCTTAATTTGTACATCTGACTTTTTTAGTTTTATAATAAAAGTAAATCTGATTTTTTTATAATAGAAATTTTTAGTGTGTTTATATTAGTGTCTCTATACCACTAAAACCTAAAACAATTTTATATGATTTAAATTATCATTAC
>CANFQR010000200.1 GCA_947449125.1 Bacteroidota bacterium
ATTGCATTTGTTGAATTTGAAAAACGTCATGGAGAGTCTACCACAAAATATTTGCAAGGATTACAGGCATTAAATTGGGACATTCCAGGCGCTGATATTGTTGTAAATAAAGAACAGGCCGGACCACCAACTCCTAAGCCCGTAAGTATTGAAATAATTGGCGAAGATTTTAATGTGTTAAACACAAACTCTGGTAATCTTATAAAGTTTATTACCAATGCCAAAATACCTGGTGTAGCTAGTTTAAAATCAGATTTTGTGAGCAACAAACCTGAAATTGTATTTGATATTGACAGAGAGCGTGCGCAGCGAGAAGGCTTATCAACCTACCAATTGGCAATGGAAATTCGTGGTGCTGTTTATGGTGTTGAAGCCACTAAATTTAGAGATGTAGACGATGAGTACCCAGTACAATTAAGATATAAAATAGATCAGCGAATAGATATTGAAACCATACGAAATTTAAAAATTACTTACAGAGATATGAACATGGGTGGTATGGTTAGAAGTGTTCCTATCTCTGCTGTTTGTAATATTCGTTATGATTATACCTATTCAGGTATTAAACGTAAAAACAATAAGCGTGTTATAACAATTTCTTCTGATGTAAAAGATGGATATAACCCAAATGAAGTAGTTGCTAATATAGAACGCTTAATGAAAGATTTTAAAAAAACCGGAGATGTGGTTGTGAAATTTGCGGGAGATAAAGAAGACCAGCAAGCAACCATGAGTTTCTTAGGAAATGCCATGTTAACTGCTGTAGGCATCATGCTATTGGTATTGGTTGGTTTATTTAACTCTTTAGGTAAACCTTTAATTATTTTGGTCGAAATTATTTTTAGTATTGTTGGTGTTATCATTGGCGTTTCGGTATTTAAAATGGAAATGAGTATTGTTATGACCGGTGTGGGTATTATTGCATTAGGCGGTATTGTTGTTAGAAATGGAATTTTACTTGTTGAATTTGCCGAGTATGCTAGAGAAGGCGGAATGAGCCTTTATGATGCAACGGTTGAAGCCGGCAGAACGCGTATGACACCCGTAATTTTAACAGCCACTGCAGCTATTTTAGGTTTAATTCCTTTAGCGGTTGGGTTTAATATTAATTTCGAATCGTTGCTTTCTTCCGGCAATCCAAAAATATTTATTGGAGGCGATAACGTAGCGTTTTTTGGACCATTAAGCTGGACCATGATTTTTGGATTATTATTTGCAACGGTTTTAACCTTGTTGTTAATACCTTCTATGTATTTAATTACCGAACGATTAAAACGTAAATCAATACTTATATTAAATCATTTTGAATTGCCTACCGCAATTATGTACGTTCCGTTTTTAATTTTATTACTAAGATTGGTGCTAAAAATTCAAGGGAAGAAACTGGACTATGGAAATTTAGATTATTAAAAACATCTTGTGTTTTGAAAATTGACAGAAAATAAGTTTCTTTAAGAAAATAATATTTTTAACTATAAATTTTAAAAGAAAGAAAAATGAAAACTAATCTTATCGTATTGTTTTGCCTATTGATGGCATTTGGTTTCTCTCAAAAAAATGCAACTAAAGAGTTTAAATTAAAGAAAAGTAAATTAATTGAATCGAAGTTATTTAGTGATATTGTAACAATAAACCCGAAGAGTTTTAAAACCATGGAGGGTGAATTGGTTTGTAAAAATGAAGGTAAAATTATTTCACAGGCTTTCAGTGGAGATACTATTAGCGAATCAATTAGAAAAATCTTTGCTAAGATTGATGTAGGTTCTAAGTGTTATTTTGATATTTTTTTAGATAAGGTAAAACCAGGCGAGAAAGGAAAACCTAAGAGTCATTCCTACGGATTTCTAATTATTGAATAACCATCTCATTTCAACTGATTTTATTTCCTATCCGAAATATTGAAAAATTTTTCGGATAGGTTTTAAGTAAGAAGTATAAAATCTGGGTTTAAGTCCGTTAATTGCCCAAGCTTTTCTGTCTTCTTTATTAGCGTTTATTCTGTTTTGCAACGATGCATTACTTTGTCCACCCACTCTCATTTTAATGGTAAAATCGTGCAAATAATTTATTTTTATGTTGTGTTTATGAATAAATCGTAGCATCAATTCATAATCTGCCGAATGTTTTAGTTCCAAATTAAATTTACCGTAGTTGTCAAAAATAGTTTTCTTAACAAAAAAAGTTGGATGTGGTGGCATCCAGCCGTGTAAAAATGAGTTGGATTTATAATTGCCGCTTTTCCATTTTCTAATTATTTTATTCGGATTATCTCTGTCAACATAAAACAAATCGCTGTAAACTGCGTCTGAATGATTTTTTATAAATGTATTAGCGTATTTTTCTATTATCGAATTATCAATATAAAAATCATCAGAATGCAATACACCAATAATGTCGCCGGTGGCCATATCAATTCCTTTGTTTAAGGCATCATATAAGCCATTGTCTTTTTCTGAAATGAATTTTGAAATTCGGTTTTTATATTTTTCAATAATGTTTATAGTACCGTCTGTTGATAAGCCATCTATAATAATATATTCTATATTAGGGTAGCTTTGTTCTAAAACAGATAAGATTGTTTGCTCTAGTGTTTTAGCGGAGTTATACGTTATGGTAATGATAGAAATTTTCAAAATCGACTATAAATTATTTGCAAGCTCTAAAAGTGAGCTAAAATTAAAATCAATTTTTTCATCTGTTTTATTTTCATCAGAAATAAAAATTGTTTTCATGCCGGTGTTTCTGCCAAATTCCATATCGCTTATACTATCGCCGGCAATAATACTTTTACTAAAATCTATTTCAGGGAAGTCTTTTTTTGCCAACATGGCCATGCCTGTATTTGGTTTTCGGGTAGAGTGATTTTCAGCACTTAAATAAGGGGAGAAATAAACTTTATCTATTCTTCCGCCTAAATAAGTTATTTCATAAATCATGTTTTTATGAATTAATTCCAAATCTTCGGTTCTGTATAAACCTTTACCAATTCCTTGTTGATTGGTTACTACAACAATTTTACCAAAAACAGAATTAAATTTTTTCAGCGCATCAAACACTCCCTCAATAAATTCAAATTCTATCCAATGCTTTACGTAATCGTTATCTAATTTTTTATTAATAACGCCGTCTCTGTCTAAAAACAAAGTCCAGTTGTTATTTATATTTAAATCCTTTAAAGTCATGTTGCGCTTTTTGATAATCTTCAGGAATACCAATATCTATAAAATAACCGTTAAACTGAAAACCCTTAATTGACAAAGTAGTTATTTGTTTTTCGAAAAAATCTTTTTCTATTGAAAAATTTTTTTCAGACGGTGTATGTTTTAAGTATAAACTTGAATCAATAATATAAACACCACCATTAATAATACCTGGTTGCGATAGGTTATTTTTTTCTTGAAATGAAATTATTTTATTCTCTTCATTTTTCACAATGGTGCCATATCTAGAGGCATCATCAACCTCTCTGAGAGCTAAAGAAATTTGTGCATTTTTCGTAATGTGATAATTATAAAATTGATTTAGATTGATGTCAAAAAAAGAATCACCATTTAAAACTAACACCAGGTTTTCTTCACTTTGTTGCAATGCCAATCTAATACCTCCTCCAGTTCCCATGGGTGCTTTTTCGATAACATATTCAATGTTTAGATCGTTAAACGAATAACCAAAATAATTTTTTATATCATTGGCCATATAACCAACCGAAAAAATTATTTTTTTAATGCCATAATATTTTAGATAATTTAATTGATAGTACAAAAAAGGAAAATTATTAATAGGAGCCATTGGTTTTGGTGTATTGTTAATCACAGACCGAAGTCGCGTTCCAAAACCACCCGCTAAAATAACCGCTGTATTAATCATTTATTATAAATTACAACTGTTAGAGATTAATTAAGTTTTAAGAATTAACAAAATAAATTTTCACGAATTAATTTTTAGGAAATAATTTCATTTCAACTAGCTCACAAATAGTATGGCCAAGCAACATGTGGCATTCTTGAATTCTAGGTGTATCGGTACTTGGAATATTTATTAAGTAATTGCTAAGTCCGTTCATTTTACCTCCTGTTTGGCCTGTAAACGCTACTGTGGCAATGCCCATATTGTTTGCCTTTTCTATTGCTTTTAAAACGTTGGCGCTGTTTCCGCTGGTACTTAAACCAATTAACACGTCGCCTTTTTTACCCATAGCTTCTACCAAACGACTGTAAATAATATCGTAACTATAATCGTTGGCAACTGCAGTTGTATAACTTGTATTTACATGTAAGGCTTCCGAAAAAAGAGGTGGGCGATCATAATAAAATCTTCCGCTTAATTCTGCCGCTAAATGTTGTGCGTCAGCGGCACTTCC
>CANFQR010000201.1 GCA_947449125.1 Bacteroidota bacterium
CCTCTCTTCACCAAAAACATGAAGGCTTAACCTATGCTATTGCTACTACAGAACAAATTTACAATGAATTTAGCAGCGGTAGACAGGATGTAACTGCCATTAGAGATTTTATCAGAATGTTATATAGTCGAAATATTGCTAACGGAAAACAAGTTAAATATGCGCTTTTAATTGGTGATGGTTCATATGTCAATATTAACAAAAATGTCTCTTCAAATACTAATCTAATACCAACATATCAAACGTTTAATTCTACTTCATTTTTAAGTAGTACTGCTTCAGATGATTACTTTGGGTTGATGGATGCCAATGAAGGCGCAATAAATGAACCGGTTGGAATAATGGATATTGGTGTAGGTCGATTAATGTGCAAAAATTTAGCAGAAGTTATAAGTGTTGTAAACAAAATTGAAAATTATTATAAAAATGAACCTAATTTTAAAATTCAGGAATCAACTGCTGGTAATTGTAATGATTTAAACGCTTCTACTTTTGGCGATTGGAGAAACTGGATGGTTTATTTAGCCGATGATGAAGATTACTCTACGCATATGTCACAGGCAGATCAACTGGCAAATATTGTATCCAATAATTATCCAAATGTTAATATAGATAAAATATATTTAGATGCTTACCAACAATTCTCCACACCAGGCGGTCAAAGATATCCAGATGCTGCTGAAGATTTACTTAGAAGATTCAAAAAGGGAGCATTGGTTTTTAACTATACAGGTCATGGCGGAGAAGTTGGCATTACAGGAGAGAGAATTCTAGACGTTCCAACAATTAATGGATTAGATAATTTTAATAGATTACCATTATTTGTTACAGCCACTTGCGAATTTAGTCGTTACGATGATCCCGACAGAACTTCTGCCGGAGAACTCTGCTTACTTAATCCTAAAGGTGGAGCAATAGCTTTACTAACAACCTGCCGATTAGCATTTTCCTCAACAAATTTTGCATTAAACACAAATTTATTTAATTACTTATTTAAAAAATTACCAAATGGTAAAATGCCTACTCTGGGCGATATAGTTCAAGAAACTAAAGCAAGTGTTGGTGAATCTATCTTTTTTGCCAATTTTCATTTGCTTGGAGATCCTGCATTAACTTTAGCCTATCCTCAGCAAAAAGTAATTACTTCAAAAATTAATAATAATTTAGTTACTGCAACAAGTGTAGATACTATTTCTGCTCTTTCCAAAATAACAATTTCAGGATTTATTGCTGATACTTCAGGCAACAAATTATCAAATTTTAATGGAATTGTTTACCCTACAGTTTTTGATAAAGAACAAAATATTAATTGTTTATTAAATGACGACTTATCCTACTACAACACAATCGGCAACCCATTTAATTTTGCCCTTCAAAAAAATATTTTATACCATGGTAAAACTCAGGTGACTAATGGAGATTTTTCATTTACGTTTATTGTTCCAAAAGATATAAGCTTTGCAATAGGACCAGGCAAAATTAGTTATTATGCAACCAATGGTTTAACTGATGCCTCTGGGTTTTCAAACAAAATAAAAGTTGGGGGAAGCGCACAAAATCCAATTATTGACAACGAAGGTCCAAAACTTTCCATGTATTTAAACGACAAAAATTTTGTCAGCGGCGGAACCACAAATGAAAAGCCAGTTTTGTATGCAAGTTTGGTAGATTCAAGTGGTATTAACACCGTTGGTTCAAGTATTGGCCATGATATCACCATTGTACTTAATCAAAACAGTAGTAAACCAACCGTATTAAATGATTATTATGAAGCTGATTTAAACAGTTATCAAAGTGGTAAAATTCGATATCCGTTTGCTAATTTACCTGAAGGAAATCACCGAATAACTTTTAAAGCATGGGATATACAAAATAATTCAGGTACAACGAGCTTAGATTTTGTTGTGGCGCACAGCGAAGATCTTGCCTTAAAGCATGTACTTAATTATCCTAATCCTTTTACAAATAGCACCAAATTTTTTCTAGAACATAATCAAGCTTGCAATCCAATTAAAATTATCATTCAAATTTATACTATAAGCGGAAAAATTGTTAAAACAATACAAAAAACAGTAACTTGTGAAGGTTTTAGACCGGAAGGCATAGACTGGGATGGTAAAGATGAATTCGGCGATAAACTTGGCAGAGGCGTTTATATTTATAAATTAGCAATTATTAATTCGGAAAATCAAAAGGCAGAAAAAACTGAAAAACTTGTTATCCTTAATTAGTAAATTTAATAAAACTAAAAACTACATGGCAATTAAGAAATTTAGCATTATCACAATTATTTTTTTGAGCAAATCTTTATTTGGACAAATTAGCAGTTTGCAAATTGGAGGACAAACCATTAACCCTATTACAACAGCTGTACCTTTTTTGTTAATTAGTCCTGATAGTAAACAAGGCGGAATGGGTGATGCTGGTGCGGCAACCGATCCGGACATTAATTCTATCCACTGGAATGGAAGTAAATTAGCTTTTGCAGAAAAAAAATTTGGCGTTGGATTTACTGTAACCCCTTGGTTAAGATTATTGGTTCCTGACATAAACATGTATTATTTAGCGGGCTACTCAAAAATTAATAAACGCACAACTGTTGGAGGATCTTTACGTTACTTTAGTTTAGGCAATGTTGAATTAACAAATGCTACAGGAGTAAAAACTGGAGATTTTAAACCAAATGAATTTGCTATGGACCTCTCGGTTTCACAAAAATTATCAGATCATTTCGGAATTGGAGTAGCCGGAAGATTTATCAATTCAAGCATCAGCAGGGTTTATTTTAATGGTAGTCAAGGTAATGCTGCCAGTACGGTTGCTGTAGATTTAAGTATGTTTTATAAAAGTAATAAATTTAAATTGGGTGAAAAAAAAGCTATTTATTCTGCAGGTCTCGCATTTACAAACATTGGGGCTAAAATCAAATATTCTAACGATCAAAATTTCATCCCAATGAATTTAAGATTAGGAAACGGATTAAAAACCGATATAGATGATTTTAACACCATTGGTTTTTACATAGATTTTAATAAATTACTTGTACCAACCCCTCCTATTTATAAATATAAAAAAGATGCTAACGGTAATCCAACTACCGAAATAGAAATTGATCCTGCAACAGGAGCTAAAGTAATTGAAAGTGGTAAAAATCCAAATGTACCTGTTGCTCAAGGTATATTGCAATCTTTTGGTGATGCACCCGGCGGACTAAAAGAAGAACTTCAAGAAGTAAATATTTGTACAGGATTAGAATATTGGTACAACAATACATTTGCCGTAAGAACCGGTTATTTTTATGAAGCAAAAACAAAAGGTTCTCGCCAATTCTTTACTATTGGCATGGGATTCAAATTTAAAGTTATCAATGTTGATGGATCTTATTTAATACCAACACTTTTAAATAATCCTTTACAAAGAACCTGGCGTATTACACTTAGCTTTAATTTTGATGCTTCCAGTAAAGAGAAAAGTAATGTAGAGCCTTAATTAATCTGACACAAAATAAATGTGTTTAATTATGAGGTATTACACTGTTTCGTTTTCATTTCACTAAAAACATTTGCACAATGCAAAACCTAAGAAATTCAGTAATTTGTTTTTACCTTATTTTTTTTATATCCTGTAGTAACTCAAAACAAGAAACAGATTACAGAACAGTATTTAATTATAACGAAATGGCAGGAATTAGTTCGTTAGACCCTGCAAGCGCGATTAGTTTCGAAAATATTTGGCCGGTTAATCAACTTTTCAATGGCTTGGTCCAAATGGATGACAATTTAAACATTACACCTTGCATTGCCTATAAATACAATGTTAGTAGCGATGGCTTAACCTACTCTTTTTATTTACGAAATGATGTTTATTTTCATGACAACCCTTGTTTCAAAAGTAACAAGGGCCGAAAAGTCATTTCACGAGATTTTGTCTACAGCTTTAATAGACTTTTTGATAGTAAAGTTAGTAGTGCCACTAACCTACTCGATAACATTGATAAATCTGCTCAAACAGACTACAAAGGTTTTCTTGCACCCAATGACTCCACCGTAATAATAAAACTTAAAGAACCTTTCAGCGCTTTTTTAAGTATTCTTACGATGAAATTTTTTAGCGTAATTCCATTTGAAGCTGTTGAATATTACAAACAAGATTTTAGAAGCAATCCAGTTGGCACAGGCCCATTTTATTTTAAAATGTGGGAAGAAGGATCGAAACTTATACTTTTAAAAAATAAAAAATATTTTGAAAAAGACATCAAAGGAAATCAACTACCATACTTAGACGCGGTTACTGTTTCATTTATTAAAGACAGAGAAACTGCATTTATGGAATTGTTAAATGGCAGATTTGATA
>CANFQR010000202.1 GCA_947449125.1 Bacteroidota bacterium
ACACCATAGGAACCAGCTTTATCATAAGGGCTATAATTGATTAAATAATATTCTATTTCTTCAACTTTAAGTTTTTTAAAATAAACTTTGCTAGCATCGTAAAAAGTGGTTTGCTTATTTGCTCCTTTTAAGCAAACCGCTGTAAATACTTCATGCATTTTACCGCTTAATGCCTCAAGCATTTTTTTTGCTTCAGCAAAATTTTCTGGCTTATTAAAAATTTTGCCCTCACACCAAACTATCGTATCTGCAGTAATTAAAATTTCATTTTCTTTTATTTCCTCTTCATAACCATCTGCTTTTAATTCTGCAAGATAAATAGGTATTTCCTGAGCTTCTAAATCTTTCGGCCAAACACTCTCATCAACCTTCGTGGGTTTATTAATAAAATCAAATCCTAAACTTTTTAACAATTCTTTCCTGCGCGGAGAAGCAGAACCTAAGATTAATTTATATGGAAAATTTTTAATTATTGCGTCTATTGAATTCATAGTTTATAATTAATTATAATAAAACAAAATGCTGTATGCTAAGCCAAATAACATGATAAGTTTAAGTAATAAACTTGCATTTTTAAACTGCACCGCACTGTTAGCTTTTAAATTGAGAATGGATAAAACAAATAACGGAGCTATGAGTGCAAATAATATGTATATATTATTTACATTAATTATTATCCTATAAAATTTAAACGTGTTGTATATTACGAATAATAGAAGAATAATAGTAATCATGATTAAAAAAAACACATTTAATTTACTGGCAGTAATCCCCCAAACAATTGGCATTGTTTTTCCTCCTGTTGCCCTGTCACCTTCATAATCCTCCATATCCTTAATTATTTCTCGAGCAAGAGAAGTCATAAATGCGAACAGTGAAAAAATAAACGTAATTTTTAAACAAGATAATAATACATTTGAATGCATTACAGAAAAACCCGGGTAATTTTTTTGGAAAATTGCCATCTCAAAAACAAAAGGCAAAAAGGCAACAGCGGCAGTTAATAAAGACACCACTATATTTCCTACTAATAATTGTTTTTTTAAATGGGTACTGTAAAACCACAATAATATAGCTGCCAGAATTTGAAATAAGGATAAGCGTAAATAACCGGTTTTTAATGCTGCAAATATTCCTATTGTAATACCAAGCAATGTAAATGTAACGTGTAAAATAATTGCCCACCGGCGTTTAATAATTTTACCTACAACAACGGTTTTTGGATGATTAATTAAATCTGTTTTAATATCAAAGTAATCGTTAATAATGTAACCTGCTGCAGCTATTAAAATTGTGCTTAAAACAACTAGATTAAAAAGGACAGTATTTAATTCTAATTTAAGATTATTACTATTTAAAATTTTTTGCAAAACAAAATAGCGCAATAAAAACTGAGTTAAAACTATCATGATAAGGTTCTCAATCCTGACAAGCTTTAAAAAAGCAATAAATCTATTATTTAATAATTTACTCAAAGTTGTTTACCATTTTACAATTTCCCATTTACCTTGTGCACGCAATACCTGCTCTATGATATCTCTTACGCAACCCTCACCTCCATTTTTTCCGGAAACATACTTACAAATTTCCTTTATTTCAGTAACGGCATCCTTAGGGCAAACAGCTAAACCAACCCTGCTCATTATCTCAAAATCAGGTAAATCATCGCCCATAAACATTACTTCTTCATCTTTAATATTATTAGCTTTTATGTAATCAAGATAACAAGCTAATTTATCATGTTGATTAATAAAAACATCTTTAACTCCGCTTCTCGCCAATGCATTTTTTATTGCCGTGTTATTGCCTCCACTAATAATAACTACACGAAACAATTTTAACACAGCCAAATGAATAGCATATCCATCTTTTGAATTCATTGCACGAATCATTTCACCACTCTCCATAACCAATACTTTTCCATCGGTCATAACACCATCAACATCAAATATTAGTGTTGAAATATTATTTAGTATTTGTTTATAATTAAGCATGTTTATTAGTTTGTTGTTTTACAATTAAATCACTTAATTGTTTATATATTTTTTTTAAATCTGTTTTCCCTGAAAGCAGTCTTAAATGTTTTTTTAACACCTTGTTATCACCTCGCTTTGCCGGACCTGTTTGAGCGTTGAGAGCAGGCATATTTTCAATTTTCAAAACAGTTTGTTTGATTAAAGGCAATAATAAATCAAATTTGGCATTTGACGAATTAGATGATACAATATCAAATGCAGCAACAAACAAAGCGTTAGTAAAATTATTTACAAAAACCGCAGCCAAATGTAATTTTAAACGGTCTTCGTAGTTAAGATGCTTAACATGTTTACTAAATAATTTTGAGAAATTTGAAATTTTACGTTTAGTGTACAAATTTTCGGTTTCAATAATTATAGGAATCTCACTCCATTTTATAGTGTCACTTTTTGAAAATGACTGCAATGGGTAAAAGACGGCTCTGTTTTTAAACCCTTCAATCGCTTCAATTTTCATGCTTCCTGAAGTATGAACAACTATGGCATTTTGGTTTATTAACTTTAATTTTTCTGCTGTATCTGAAATAAATTTATCCGACACACAAATAAAATAAAAATCAGCATCAGCAATTATATTATTAAAACTTGACTCAGCTTTACAGTTTAATTTATTTTTGAAATCAGTTAGTTTGCTATTTGGTTTGTGATTATAAACAAAAAGGTTGTTGTGTTTTATATCTTTTAAATGATTTGCCAAATGCCAAGCCACATTGCCGCAACCTATTATTACGATTTTTAACCCAGCTGAATTTTGCATAAAAATTAAGTTTGTACTCTTAATTTACGTATTCTTTCCAAGATGGCAATAACTGTGCCAATGGCCATTATTAAACAACCTAACCATAATACATTAATATACGGAAAAACAAAAGCTTTCATCACTATAAAATCCTTGTTGTTTGCTAAACTCTCGCTCATGGTAATTTCAATAGTTCCTTCATCTGGGTTTACTTTCCAGAATACAAACTTCAATCCTAATTCTTTTAGTATATCTTCTTTTGGTATTATTACATTATTTTGAATAATAAATTTAGGATAAGCTGTATATTTTTTTGAATCAGATGTTATACAACGTAAAACTGCAGTTACTTCAAGTAACGAATCGTTTTTTTCATATTGTTCTTTAGTTAAATTACTTCTTAAAGAATCTATAATAACTAAAGCATTACTGGCAAATATTGTATCGCCAACATGGCCAACATAATTTTTTGCTTCAGTAAATGCATCTTTATTTTTTGCTGTTGTATCTATGTTTAAATCTGCAGCAGTAATATGCGTATAAATATCGCGGTTTAAATAATGTTTAGTGTCGGGTTCGGCGGCCTTACCCATTCTTGGATTATCTTGAATATGTGGAACGAGGGTGAATTCATACTCAGGTTTATTTTTACTATCTAATTTAAAATAGTCCACCGTAAAGTAAACATTTATTCCTTCACGCTTTTTTCCTTTGTAAGTAACCAAATAAGGTCCCATTGGAATTGTATCGCCAAGAGTTAAAAGAATACTTTCTCTGTCATCAAAATCTTTCCCTAAACTGGATAATCTTTTATCTGAAGTATTTTTAGGAAGCGTAACTTTTTTAGATGTAGAAATTAACGCGCCAATCAAAACCATAGCAAAACCAATATGCGCTATAGCTGCACCACTTTTAGAAATTTTTCCTTTTAGTATGATTAAAAAATAATCTAAGTTTGCAAACACAGCAAACAAGCCAGTAGTAAGCAATATTGAATAACTAATCAAATCCCACGTATCGGTATTTTTTATTTTTGGGTTATTAATAAAATAAAGTGGAATACTGCAAACCAAACCAAACAACATGGCCAACAAAAAACTATAAGAAATTCGGGTAAAGAATTTTTTTACATCTGTTTTTTTATATTTCAAAAATTGAGCAGCACCAATTAATATCATTGTAATAATGGCAAACGGTATCATCCAAACATTATACACGTGTACTTTTGGCGGAGCAAAATCTACATTAAACAATTTATTAATAACAGGAACCGAAGTAAAATACGTAATTATTAAACCGGACAACAAAAACACCAAGGAGCCTAAAAAAATCCAGAACTCGCGTGAATAAAGTTCTTCTTCCTCTTTTTCTTTAGGAAAATAAAGGTAATAAGAAATAAACGTAATTACAGAAGATGCTCCCAGCCAAACCATTAACAAAATTTTCTTGTACCCATAAATTAATCCAAAAAACAGGATTAACAGCGAAACAACTATATAAGAAACCTTGAAAAGTTTTTCGTTGATTAATAATGCAACCGTAATAAAAATAAACGTAATA